>DASTWH010000409.1:0-12105 GCA_035758735.1 Gaiellaceae bacterium | reverse complement strand
CTTCTGGCAGACGCTGGGCGTGCTCTGCATCGGGCTCCCTGTCTCCGTGTTCATTGCGACGATCCCCATCGCGCTCGCGCAGGCGATGCGCGCGATCGCCGACGTCGGTGACACGGTGGCCGCGCGCTAGACGTGTCAGCTCGACGCACCAAGAACTTCGCGACGCCCGACGACCTGCTCCAGCTTCCGAAGATGACCGCCCAGTTGGTCGAGCTCGGTGAGGTGACGCTGAGCAAGCTGGTCAACGAGCCGGGCTGGCGTTGGTCGGAGCACATTCGTCCGAGCGTGGGGGGAGACTGGTGCCAGGTTCGGCACATGGGATTCGTGCTCTCCGGGCAGCTCGGGATCATGTATCCGGATGGAACCGAGATCGTGTACGGGCCAGATGACGTGTTCGAGATCGCACCTGGGCACGACGGTTACACGGTCGGCGACGAACCGTGCGTGCAGATCCTGTTTGCCGGGAACCGCCCGTTCTTCGACAGCTTCCTGATCGGCAGTGGCAACCGGGTGCTCGCGACGGTGCTCTTCACGGACCTCGTCGACTCGACCGCAACCGCGTCCGAGGTCGGAGACGCGCGGTGGCGCGGGCTCCTCTCGGAGCACTTCGTGGGTGCGCGGGCGGAGCTCGAGCGCTACCGCGGTCACGAGGTCAAGACGACCGGCGACGGCCTCCTCGCGACCTTCGACAGTCCGGCGCAGGCGCTGCGCTGTGCACTTGCGATCCAGCGGCTTGCACATCGGGACGGTCTGCAGATACGAGCGGGTGTGCATCTCGGCGAGATCGAGCTCGTCGACGACGACATTCGCGGCGTGACCGTGCACGAGGCCTCGCGCATCATGGAGTCGGCAGGAGCGGGCGAGATCCTCGTCTCGGACCTGACACGCACGATCGCCGAGACGAGCGGCCTTCGGTTCGAGGACCGCGGTACTCACGACCTCAAGGGTCTCGACGGCGAGTGGCATCTGTCAGCCTTCCTCCCGGACCGATGAGCGAGCTTCCTCTCATCCTGGCCGTGGACGAGGACTCCGAGGCGCTGCGGCTCATCACGGCGGAGCTCCAGCGCTACGCCCGCGACTACCACGTGATCTGCGGGCCGTCGACGGAGGCTGCTCTGGAGCAGCTCGAAGCGCTCCGCGATCACGACAAGGCCGTCGCGGTCGTCCTGGCCGCACGCGGAACGCAGGAGTTGAAGGGGGAGGAGCTCCTCGAGCGCGTCCACGAGCTCCATCCGCACGCGAAGCGCGCTCTCCTCATTCCCTGGGGAGGTTGGGCGGACGAGGAGACCGCCGACGCGATCCGCGTCGCGATGGCACTCGGCCACATCGACTACTACGCGCTGAAGCCGTTCGCCTCGCCGGACGAGATCTTCCACCGCCTGATCTCGGAGTTCCTCCAGGAGTGGAGACGTCAGCATGCTCCGGGGCGACGCGAGCTCACGGTCGTCGCCGATCCGTGGTCTCCGCGCGGTTCGGCTCTGCGCGACCTCCTGGCGCGGAACGGTGTGCCGCACGCCTTTCACACGCCGGACTCCGCGGAGGGGATGGCGTATCTCGCGTCGTGCAAGCAGGAGGGCGCGCAGGTCCCGGTCGTCGTGCTCCCGGACGGCTCGCCGCTCGTGGACCCGCAGGCGGAGGATCTTGCACAGCACGGAACGCGGATGCGGACCGAGCTCGCGGGGCCAGGGACCTTCGACGTCGTGATCGTGGGCGCCGGCCCCGCCGGGCTCGCCGCCGCCGTATACGCGTCGTCCGAGGGGCTGAACGCGCTCGTAGTCGAGCGCGTGTCGATCGGCGGGCAAGCGGGGTCGAGCACGCGCATCCGCAACTACCTCGGCTTCTCGCGTGGTCTCTCGGGCGCCGAGCTCGCGCAGCGCGCGTACCAGCAGGCGTGGGTCTTCGGCGCGACCTTCCTGCTCACGCGAGAGGTGGTCGACATCGAGCTCGGCGACCTCACCCACACCGTGTCGATCTCCGGCGGTCCGAACGTCGAGGCGCGCAGCGTCGTTCTCGCGGTCGGCGTCTCCTACCGGCGCCTCGAGGTCCCAGCGCTCGGCCCTCTCGAGGGCGGCGGTGTCTACTACGGGTCCTCGCCCTCGGATGCGCGGCAGTTCACGGGGAAGAGCGTCTACGTCGTCGGCGGCGCGAACTCGGCGGGCCAGGCGGCGGTACACCTCTCGCGATACGCAGAGAGCGTGACGCTCCTCTGCCGAAGCGCGATCGAGAAGAGCATGTCGAGGTACCTCATCGACGAGATCGACGGCAAGGCCAACATCCACGTCCTCGACGGCGCCGAGGTCGTCGATGCGGGCGGGGACGACCGGCTGGAGACGCTCACGCTTCGCACGCGTGACGGCGACGAGACCGTGCCTGCGGACGCGCTCTTCATCCTCATCGGTGCGGAGCCGCGGACGGAGTGGCTGCCGTCGGAGGTCGAGCGCGACGAGCGCGGGTTCGTGACGACCAAGGACGACTACGCGACGAGCGCTCGCGGCGTCTTCGCGATCGGGGACGTCCGGGCCGGCTCGGTCAAGCGCGTGGCGTCAGCGGTGGGCGAGGGCTCGGTCGTCATCCAGCACGTCCACCACTACCTCGAAGAGGCAGCGCACCGCGCGAGTGTCAGCTAGCCCTCCGTCAGCTCGAACGGATGTCGGCGCACTCGGGCGAGTCCTCGAGCGCTGTTCGCAGCTCGCCGTCGACGTCCGCGTCGTCGATCGTTTGCAGCGTCTGGGAGAACGCGTTACCAAGGGAGGCGAGAGAGGCCGAGATCGTGCTGATCGCGCTGGGTAGATCGGCGACCGAAGACACTCCTTGCGCGGTGTCCTCGATCTCGGACGTCTCGTCCTGGAGCGTCGTAGACAGCGTGTCGAGCGAGCTCTTGACCTCCTCGCCGGAGTCGGTGTCCGGAGCGCCGAGATCCTCGATGTCCGAGACGAGCGTGTCGGTCGCATCTCGCAGGTCGCCGGCCGCGGACTCGAGACCGTCCTGCGAGAGGTTCGACGTATCCGAGAACTGCGACGTGATGGTCTGCAGCTCGTTCGTCCAGTCGGTCACCGCGCTACAGAACCCGGAGGCCCAGGCGGCCGTCGGGTCGGCATCGCTCTCATCGTCGCCGCCGCACCCGGCTGCGATTCCGGCCATGGCAAGGACGACGATCGCGACGATCCAGCTTCGGCGCATGCCTGGAACCTAGCGGGTCCGGGCCGCGACGACTGCGAGCAGCGGGACGACGGACCAAGCAGCGAGCTCACGGAGCAGTCGGGCCGGCGGCTCCGTCTCGCAAGATGTCGTGACGTGCAGCCTCGTGCCCGTGCCGCGCAGGGATGCGCGGACGAGGACGGACGCGCGTCGTGCATGCCAGCGCGACGTCACGAGCACGACGTCGGACACGCCGAGTCGGCGCGCCGCCCGCCCGACGGCGATCGCGTTCCCCAGCGTGGTTCGTGCGCCTCGGTCGACGATCCGGCGTCGCGTCGCGCCGCTCCATGCAGCCGCCATGAGTTCGGCCTCGCTCGCAGCGCCGCCGCGACGGGCCCAGCCGGAGAAGAGAACGACGTCCTCAGGCCCGGCTTCTCCTTCTGCGCTGGCCACGCGCGCCGCACACACCGGGTGCAGCACGATGTCTCCGCCCACATCCGAGTAGCCGAGTACGGCGACGAGCCGGCTCATCGCGACCGCCGGAGCCTTCGCCAAACGCCGTACAGGAGCAGAGTGCTCACGACGGTCAGCACGAGGCGGACGGCCTTGCCGCCGCGGAGCTTCGACTCGCCGCTCGCCCGCTCGCGCATGTGCACGGGCACCTCGACGACGTGCAGGCCTGCTTCTCGAAGACGTAGGAGCGACTCGACCTCGGGTGCGCCGCTCGTGTACGGGACACCGAGTGCCGGGAGCGCCCGTCGGTTCGCCGCGTACATCCCGCTCGTCGCGTCGTGGAACGGGCGACCGAGTGCCGCCCGCATCGCGCGGCGGAGCACGGACGTCCCGAGCCGTCGGCTCCGGGACGGCTCGTACCGGTACGCCTCGTACCCATCCCCTGTCGCGAAGCGCGATCCTACGGCGACGTCGGCCTCGCCCGCACGCACGATTGCAAGGAGGCGTACGAGCTCGTCGACGGGGTGTTGGCCGTCGGCGTCCACCCGGCCCGCGAATGCGTAACCGTGCGCTTCGGCGTGCGCGTACCCGGCCGCGATTCCGCGTCGCAGCCCGCGGTTCTCGCCGAACGAGAGGACCTCCGCGCCGTGCTCACGAGCGACTGCGGCCGTCCCGTCGGTCGAGCCGTCGTCGACGACGAGGACGTCGGCCTCCGGCAACCCTGCGCGGACCTCGTCGAGGACGGCCGGGAGGTTCGCCTCCTCGTTCCAGGCAGGGATGAAGACGATCGTGTCCGAAGGCATCGCGGACGAGGGTAGTCGACGCTCAGATCACGTTTCGTTCCGGGCGCGCTTCTGCGCGCGCGAACCGTTCCGCCGAGAGTGCCGTGACGTCGACGAAGGGCTCGTGTCCGAGGACGAGATCGCGCACGATCTCGCCAACCGCGGGGCCTTGGAGGAACCCGTGGCCGGAGAAGCCGGTGGCGTAGAGGAAGCGCCTCGCCGTCGCGGACTCTCCGACGAGCGCGTTGTGGTCCGGTGTCACCTCGTAGTAGCCCGTCCAGCCGCCTGCGATACCCATGTCCAGCAGCGGCGGGCACCGCCGCTCGGCGACCTCCATGACCCGCTCGAGCCACGCCGGGTCGGTCGGGGCATCGAAGCCTGGCGGCTGCTCGGGGTCGGCCATCCCGAAGAGGAGTCCCGGGCCCTCGCGATGGAAGTAGAAACCCGTCGAGAAGTCGATGGTCAGCGGAATGTGTTCCGGAAGGCCGTCCACCGGACCGGTGAAGCCGACCTCTCGGAGGTACGGCTGCACGGGAAGCTCGACGCCGACGGTCCGGGCGAGCTCGGGCGACCAGACTCCCGCTGCGCACACGACCGTCTGGGTGGCGATTCGCCCGAGTGTCGTCTCAACCGCGTGTATCTCGTTCTCAGCGAACGAGATCCCGGTCGCGCTGCAGCCCGTCAGCACCGTGCCGCCGTGCGCCCGCGTGCCCCCGGCGTATCCCTGCGTCACGGCCTCCGGGCTCGCATGGCCGTCGAGCGGGCAGAACGTAGCGGCAAGCACGCCCTCGGTCGACACCAGAGGGGACAGGTGCTCGACCTCGTCGAGCGAGACGAACCGGCTCGGGACGCCGAGCTCCTGCTGGAGCGCGACACTCGCCTCGAAGGCCGCCACGTCATCCGCGCGATCCAGCAGGAAGAGGTAGCCGACCTGGTGGAGGTCGATCTCCGCGCCCGGGCGCTCTCCGAAGCGCTCGAACGCCTCGATGCTGCGGAGTCCGATCGCGATGTTGAGCGGATCGGAGAACTGCGCGCGAACGCCGCCGGCAGCACGGCTGGTCGAGCCGCCGGCGAGCTGGTCGCGCTCGAGGAGGCAGACGTCGGCCCCGGCCTCAGCGAGGTGGAACGCGATGCTCGTCCCGATCACGCCGCCCCCGACGACGACGACGTCGGCCGAGCTCGGAGGGGCGGTCACCGGCGCACGAGGTTCTTCAGGAAGAACCCGAGATTCGCAGGGCGCTCCGCGAGGCGACGCATGAGGTACGGGTACCAGTCCGGGCCGAACGGCGACGCGACCAGCACCTTGTATCCCTTTGCGGCGACCGAGCGTTGGAGCCCGGGTCGCACGCCGTAGAGCATCTGGAACTCGAAACGGTCGCGCGGGATCCCGTCGCGGGTCGTGAACGCCTGCACCTTTCGGATGATGGTCTCGTCGTGGGTCGCGACGGCGATGTACGCGCCGCCGCGCAAGCCGCGCTCGACGAGCTCGAGGTAGACGCGGTCGACGTCCGCCTTGTCGGGATAGGCGATCGACTCGGGCTCGAGGTATGCGCCCTTCACGATCCGGAGGTTGGGCACACGCGGGAGCAGCCGGTCGAGGTCGGCCACAGTTCTGTACAGGTACGACTGGAGCACCGTCCCGACGTCGTCGTGGCCTGCGTCGCGCAGACGCTCGTAGATACGCAGGGTCACCTCGGTGTACTCCGACTGCTCCATGTCGATGCGGAGGAACGTGTCGAGCTCGCCGGCGCGCGCTGCGAGGCGCTCGACGTTCGCGTAGGCGAGGTCCTCGTCGAACGCGAGGCCGAGATGGGTGAGCTTCAGCGCGACGTTCGCCTTGAGCTTCTCGGCGACGAGCCGCTCGATGATGGTCTCGTACTCGGCCGCGACCTGCGCAGCTCCGTCCGCATCGGGGATCGCCTCGCCCAGTAGCGTCGTGTTCGCGTACAGGCCGGCGTCGTTGAGCTTGCGCAGGACGGCGACACACGAGTCGAGCGTCTCTCCGGCGACGAAGCGTGCCGCGCCGAGGCGCTTGCCGTGGCTCTGGACGAGATGCTGCAAGCGCTCGCTCTCAGCCGCGTGGAGGATCGCGGATCGCGGCAGCGCCGAGACGGTTGCGCGAAGGTCGGCCACGCGCCGCGAGCCTACTCAGTTCCGGCTGGGATCTGGCGGCATGGCGGCGAGCACGGCGAACGGCCCGCCCTTTCGGCGGAGCACATTGCTCCAGAGCCCTTCTGGATCGTCCGTGAAGACGTCCTCTGGGCGCGCGGGCTCGACGATCCACGAACCTTCCTCCAGCTCGCCGTCCAGCTGGCCCGGCCCCCAGCCGGCGTAGCCGACGTAGACGCGCGCTCGTCTCAGCTCACCCAGCGCGTTCGGATCGACCTCGGCAGGGAGGAACCCCACGGACTCGAGAACGAGGGAGTCCGCGTTCTCGACGACGGTGAAATCGGCGAGCACGACCACCGCCGAGGGTTGCACGGGGCCGCCGACGTGGACGGGCCCCATGTCCTCGGCGAGTTCGGCGAGCTCGGGCAGCGCCTCCTCGACCGGGGTCTCCGACGAGCGGTTCAGGACGACGCCGAGTGCGCCCTCCTCGTTGTGCTCCCCGACGAGCACGACAGTGCGCCAGAAGTTGGGGTCGACGAGTGCGGGGCCGGCGATGAGGAGGTGTCCTCGAAGGGACTCCATCGCCGTATCATCGTCGCATGGAGGGCATCGCCCGCGAGATCCGCCTCGTCGCGCGGCCGCAGGGCTTCCCGGGTGAGGACCTCTTCGAGGTCGCGGAGACGTCGATCCCCGCGCCCGCCGAGGGACAGGTGCTCATCCGGAATGCGTACTTCTCGGTGGACCCGTACATGCGCCCGCGGATGAACGACGTCCGGTCGTACGTGGCGCCTTTTACGCTCGGCGAGGCGATGACCGGCGGCGCCGTCGGGCGCGTGGCCGTCTCTCGCAACTCGCGCTACGCGGAGGGTGACTGGGTTCTCCATCAGCTGGGCTGGCGTGAGTGGGCGCTGTCGGACGGCGTGACGCTACGCAGGCTCGATCCGTCCGCGGCGCCGATCTCGACGGCGCTCGGCGTCCTGGGCATGCCCGGGTTCACCGCCTGGTACGGGCTCTTCGTGCTCGGAGAGCCGAAGGAGGGCGAGACCGTGTTGGTGTCGGGAGCCGCAGGGGCGGTGGGGAGCGCGGCCGGCCAGATGGCACGGATCGCCGGCTGCCGCGTCATCGGTAGCGCGGGATCCGAGGAGAAGACCGCGTGGCTCCGCGAGCTGGGCTTCGACGAGGCGTTCGACTACCGCGAGCAGAGTCCGCGAAGCGCGCTCGCCGAGCTCGCGCCTGACGGCATCGACATCTACTTCGACAACGTCGGCGGCGATCACCTCGAGGCTGCGATCGGCGCGCTGCGCAACTACGGGCGCGTCGTCGCGTGCGGCTCCATCTCGCGGTACAACGAGGCCGAGCCTTCTCCCGGTCCGAGGAACATGTTCATGGTCGTGACGAAGCGGCTTCGTCTCCAGGGGTACATCATCAGCGACCACTTCGACCGGTTCGGCGAGTTCGCCCGGGAGTCGGCCGGATGGGTGCGCGACGGCCGCCTCAAGTACCGCGAGACGATCGTCGAGGGCATCGAGAACGCCCCGAGGGCGTTCCTCGGTCTCCTCCGCGGAGAGAACATCGGGAAGATGCTCGTGAAGGTCGGCCCCGACGAGTGAGTTGCTGACAGCGAGTCAGGAAATCTCACGACATCCGGCCGCCCGCTCTGATATCAAACCCGCTTGTTGGGCACCCACGAGAGCGGCGGTGTGGGGGGGAGACTGCGCACGGCGAGGCGCAGCGCTGGTCTGACCCAGAAACAGCTGGCGGAAGAGCTCGGCGTCGAGTCGATCACCGTATCGCGGTGGGAACGGGGCGCGACGTCGCCCTCGCTCTCGCGGCTTCGGCGAATCGCCGAGCTCACCGGAACGACCGTGAGCGATCTCGTCCGATCCCCAGACGCGGCGTCCGCGCACTCGGTCGAGCTGGCCGCTCTCAGGGAAGAGCTCGCAGAGACGCGCGAGCTCGTGAATCGCGTTGCGCGGACCCTGGATCAGCTAGCGCGGTCGCGACCTGCTCCAAGCTCCGCGTCAGCGTCCCGAGACTCGTGACGTCCAGCTCGACGATGTTCTCGACGTGCACCGCGAGGCCGTCGCCGCCTGGGATCACGAGCAGCCGCTTCAGCCGGCCCGCGTAGAAGATCACCGCTTCGATCGGCTGGCCGGTCGCGCGCGCCTCGACGAAGTACGGCTCGTAGATCTCGCGTGCGCGCGGAAGGTGATCCCAGAGAACGTGCCCGACGCCGCGCCCGCGCGTGTCGTGGAACTCGAGCGAGACGTGGAGGACGCGGTCGTCGTCGTCGAGGACGAAGTACGCGTCCGGTGCAGACGAACGGAGTGCGTCGAAGGCGTGCGACATCACGTACCGCCCTCGATCACTCGCAGGGCACCACGAACGCGCGCACGATGCATGCCCGCCTCTTGCTCGTCCAAGAGCTCGAGCGACTCCTCGAGTGTCTCCGCGAGCGAGCCGAGCGTCAGCGTGTCGAGCCGTGCGAGAGCTTCCCAGTGCAGTTCGAGGAGACCATCCTCGTTGGGGACGGCACGAACCCGGGCGACGTTGCCGTCGTAGAACTGGACGAACTCGACGGGCTCGCGCGTCTGGCGTGCCTTGTCGTAGTACGGCTTGAAGAGCGGCTCCGAGCCGGGGAACGACTCCCAGATGACGGTACCCACGAGCGGGCCGAACTGGCTCTGGGCACTCGTGCCCACCTCGACGATTCGGTCCCCCTCGTCGAGCACGACGAACGGCGTTCCTTGCCCCACCGTGACGGCCACGGTGCGGACATCGTACGGCCCATACCGGAGGGTGTCGACCCCGGCCGTGACGACCCAGTCCGGTGGCTACGCTCCACATGTGGGCACCTCAGTCATCGTCGCGGCCGTCCGCACGCCGTTCGGGCGTCTCGGCGGCGGCCTCTCGTCGTATCCGGCGACGGAGCTCGGGTCGATTGCGATTCGGGCCGCGCTCGAGCGAGCCGGCCTCGAGCCGGACGAGGTCGAGTACGTGATCATGGGCCAGGTGCTGCAGGCGGGCGCGGGGCAGGCTCCTGCCAGGCAGGCTGCGGTGGGCGCCGGGATTCCGAAGGAGGTCCCTTCCGACACGATCAACAAGGTGTGCGCCTCGTCGATCCGGGCGATCGAGATCGCCGATCTCATGATCCGGGCCGGCGGGCACGAGCTCGTCGTGACCGGGGGGATGGAGTCGATGTCGAACGCGCCGTATCTCCTGCCGAAGGCACGCTTCGGCTACCGCCTCGGCAACGGCGAGGTCGTCGACCACATGGTGTTCGACGGGCTCACGTCGTCGTTCGACGGGATGCACATGGTCGCGCAGGCGTCGTTCGTCTCACGAGAGCTCGGCATCACGCGCGAGGAGCAGGACGAATGGGCATACCGCTCGCATCAACGCGCCGCGGCGGCGCAGGACGCGGGTCGCTTCGCCGACGAGCTCGTCCCGGTCGGGGACGTCGTCACGGACGAGGGCGTGCGTCGCGACACGACGCTCGAGAAGCTTGCGGCGTTGCAGCCCGTCTTCGACCCCGAGGGGACGACGACCGCCGGAAACGCGCCGGGGGTCAACGACGGCGCGTCCTGTGTCGTCGTCTGTTCGGAGGCGTTTGCCGAGCGACGCGGGATAGAGCCACTCGCGCGGATCCTCGCGCAGGGGTACGTCGCGGACGACTACGCGTACTTGGCTCGGACGCCGGCTCGCGCGGGCGAGCAGGCTCTTGTAAGGGCGGGAAAGTCGATCGCCGACGTCTCGCGCGTCGAGATCAACGAAGCGTTCTCGTCCGTCGCGAAGAACTCGACCCGCATGCTCGGCGCGGACGAGTCGATCGTGAACGTCAACGGTGGCGCTGTCGCGCTCGGGCATCCGATCGGCGCGTCCGGTGGACGGATCGTCGGGACGATGGTGCACGAGCTTCGGCGGAACGGCGGAGGGCTCGGGCTCGCGGCGATCTGCTCCGGCGGCGGGCAGGGCGACGCGCTCCTGATCGAGGCCTGAAAGCGCTCCTCGTCAGCGTCGGCGCCGCGCTCGTGCTCGCAGCACCTGCAGGTGCGTGCGTGTGTGCCGACACTCCGCTTTCGGAAAGGCTCGACGAGTCGGACGCCGCGATCGTGGGGCGCGTCGTCTCCGAGCGCTCCGGAGATGTGCAGGGCGCAGCGGTGCGACTCCTCACGGTCGAGGTCGATCAGCGCGTGAAGGGCGATGTGGACAGAACGCTCGTCGTGCGCTCGCCATCGGGGACGGACTGCGACGTCGAGGTGCCGATGGACAAGGCGATCGGGCTTTTGCTGACGAAGTCGCCGGGCGGAGCCTGGCTCGCGTCTGCGTGCAGCGTGGTTGCGCCTGGGCCGCTCGTCGCGGAGGGCGGTGAGCCTCGCGGCGGCGTCATCAAGGTCGGGATCGGCATCGTCATCCTCGCGCTCGTGCTCGGATGGGCGCTCGTGCGCCTCCGCCAGGGGAAGCGGCCGAATCTCCCGGGCGCTCCGCAGCCCTAGACTCTCCGCCCGTGCCGTTCGACCATGTCCTCGTCGTCGGTGCCGGCCAGATGGGAGGCGGCATCGCACAGGTCGTCGCGGCGTCGGGTCGTCGAGTCTCGCTCCACGACGAGGCGTCGGGCGCGGTCGAGCGTGCGCTCGCGGCGATGGAGAAGAGCCTGACGAGGCTCGCCGAGAAGGGCGGCACCGATCCCGGCGACGTTCTCGCGCGTGTCACGCCCGTCGACGACCTGGTTGCGGCGGACCTGCTGATCGAGGCGGTCGTCGAGGATCGAGCCGTCAAAGAGGCGATCTTCCGGCACGCCGACGGCATTTTTCCGCCGGACGCGGTCCTTGCGTCGAACACGTCCTCGATCCCGATCACCTCGCTCGCCGCAGTCACCTCGCGGCCCGAGAAGGTCATCGGGATGCACTTCTTCAACCCGGTGCCGGTGCTCCGGCTCGTCGAAGTCATTCGCGCGGTTCAGACGTCCGACGAGACGGCGGCGGCGATCGTCTCCCTGGCCGAGGATCTGGGAAAGACGCCGGCACAGGCGAACGACTTCCCCGGCTTCGTCTCCAACCGGATCCTCATGCCCTTCGTGAACGAGGCCGCGTACGCCCTCATGGAGGGGGTCGCCGACGCGGAGGCAATCGACACGATCGCGAAGCTCGGGTTCGCGCACCCCATGGGGCCCCTCGCGCTGGCCGACCTCATCGGCCTGGACACCTGCGTCTCGATCATGGAGGTGCTGCACGTGGGCCTCGGAGATCCGAAGTACGCGCCGTGCCCCCTTCTGCGCCAGTACGTGGCCGCGGGCCGGCTCGGCCGGAAGTCGGGTCGTGGCTTCTACGAGTACGAATGATGGATCCGCGGATCGCCGCCGAGCTCGCGGCGCAGGAGGGGACGGACGAGGAGTTCGTGGACGCGACGTTCCGGGCGATCCTCCGTCGCGATCCGGATGGAGAGGCGCGGGAGCGCGCACTGGCGAAGCTCACGGAGGGGACGCTGTCGCGAGCCACGCTCGTGCATGAGCTCGCGTCGAGCGCGGAGCACATCCGGGTCCGTGAGCTCGACGACGCGATCGCCCTCGGTATCGGCGCCCGCTCCCGTCGTGAGCGGCTCCGATGGCTTCAGGCGCCCCGAG
>DASTWH010000360.1:0-2080 GCA_035758735.1 Gaiellaceae bacterium | reverse complement strand
GAGACCCCCGACCGGGAGCCACCAACGCTCCTTGAGTCGCTGCCAGCCGGAGGAGAGGTCGACTTCCTGCTCTTCGAGACCCGCGCTCATGCGGCCGCGACCCTAGCAGCGGCCCAGCGCCACTGAGCCGCGAGGCCCTCCTCGAATTCCGTGACGGGCTCCCAGCCGAGATCAGCCCGGATCCGGCTCGTATCGGCGGCCGTGCGTGCGGCGTCGCCCTCGCGGCGGGGATGTCGAACGACCTCGAGGCGCCGTCCGGAGACCCGGCCGAGGACGTCGATCGCGTCGAGCATGGACACCTCGCTCCCGCCGCCGACGTTGTAGATCGCGCGCGCCGGCGCCTGCTCCATCGTCGCGATCGTGGCGGCGACGGCGTCGTCGACGAACGTGAAGCTCCGCGACTGCGAGCCGTCGCCGTAGAGATCGAACGGTCGCCCCTCGGCGAGGCACGAGACCATCTTCGTGAACGCCATGTCGGGTCGCTGCCGCGGGCCGTAGATCGTGAAGTAGCGGACGGTCGCGACCTCGAGCCCGAACTCGGCCGCGTAGGCGTACGCGAGGTGCTCGCACGCGAGCTTCGTGATCCCGTACGGCGAGAGCGGCCGCGGGATCGCATCCTCCTGCGTCGGATACGCCGTGGCGTCGCCGTAGATCGACGACGAGGACGCGAGCACGACCCTCGTTCCTGCGGCCGCGGCGGCCTCGAACAGGCGCCGGCTCGCGAGCACGTTCTGCCGGACGTAGACGGGAAAGACGTCGCCGAAGCTCGCGACGCCGGGCTGACCCGCAAGGTGGAAGACGCCGTCGAGACCGGCCACGTCGAGCTCGTCCTCGGCGATGTCGACGCGCGTGACCGGCAGGTTCCGGGCGTTCTCCTCCTTCAGCGCCGGGTCGTAGTAGTCCGTGAACGCGTCCCACCCGGTCGCGTCGTGGCCTGCCTCGATGAGCGCGCGAAGGAGCTGCGAGCCGATGAAGCCCGCTGCCCCGGTGACGAGGTAGCGCATGGCCCGGAATGCTAGTGAGCTAGTCGCTGCTCGTACGGCGCGCGACGACGAGGAGCACGTCACCGATGCCCATATCGGGAAGATGCGAGTCGATGCGATGGAACGTCCGGAGAAGCCCGGGCGGTGCGCCGACCATGCTGAAACGGAAGGTCCGCGCATGCGTGACCTCCAGCCCGACCGCCGCGAGAAGGTCGACCAGCTCGGCTCTGGTGTAGGCGCTATGCGGGAAATCGATGCTCACACGCGCGTTCCGTTTGCCGAACGCGCGAGCGAGAGCCCAGCGCGGCGCGTTGAGGGACTTCGTGATGAGCATTCGACGGTTGTCCGTCGAGAGCACGAGTGCGCCGTTCGGCCGCAGGACCCGCGCGAGCTCGCGCACGCCTGCCACTGGATCCAGGAGATGCTCGAGCACCTGGATCGCCACGACCAGGTCGAACTCCTCGGCCCCGAAGGGCAAGCTCTCGAGATTCGCGCGCACGAGCTCCGGCTCGAAGCCCGCGATCGCCGTCGCCTTACGTGCCGTTCGGAGGATGCTCTCCGCGATGTCCACGCCGACGATGCGCGCAGGGAGTGGACCGAGCTCCGGCAGTGCGCTGAGGTAGCGACCGTCGCCGCAGCCCGCGTCGAGATACGAGCCCACCGGGAGGAGGCGTTGAATCGTCGACGTGAGCACGTCGAACCTCCGGTCGAGTGTCCGGTCGGGCGCGACCGGCTCGGCGTACTGCGTTTCGCCGCGACGCTCGTAGACGTCCCGGAGCGAGTCGGATGACGCCTCCGGCACGCGGTTACCGCTCGAGGTCGATCGGGTGGAGCGAGCCGTCCTCGCCACGCGCGAGGCAGACCTCGGAGAAGTAGCGCGTCATGGCGACTCCCTCCATGAACTCGCCGAGCCGGGGCTCGGGACGTTCGCCGCGCGCGAGCGCGAGTGCGAGCTCGGGATAGCGGCCCCCCGCGGCGAGCGGGACCGGGAAGCCGCCGCCGAAACGCGTGTTCACGTCCGTCACGGGGAGCGAGCCGTCCGGCTCACGAAAGCACTGCACGTTCGCCGGCCCCTTGACGCCGACGATCTCGGCGAC
>DASTWH010000309.1:0-5510 GCA_035758735.1 Gaiellaceae bacterium | reverse complement strand
TCGTCGTGGTGGGCCACCATGAGCTCGTCGCCTTTGGCGACCCACTCGCAGCGGGTGACGGTCGGCATCGGTGGATAGGATCGCAGGCCGTGCGCCGCCTCGTGCTCCTCGCCTTCGTCCTCGTCTTCGCCGCCGCCGGCTGCGGAAGCGGCGACGACGACGCCGCGAGCGGCGGCGACACGACGACCGCCACCTCTTCGAGATGCTGACGCTCGAGGGCGCGCAGGCAGGGCTTTCGTGGTCGACGATCCTGCACAAGCGCGAGGGGTACCGACGCGCCTTTGCGGGCTTCGACCCGGCGACCGTCGCCCGCTTCGGGCCGCGGGACGTCGACCGCCTGCTCGAGGATCCGGGGATCGTCCGGAACCGGCTCAAGGTCGAGTCGACCGTCAACAACGCAGCCCGCGTGCTCGAGGTCCAGGAGGAGCTCGGGAGCCTCGACTCCTACCTGTGGGCCTTCGTGGACGGGCGGCCGATCGTCAACGAGGTCAGGACACTGGCCGACCTCCCTGCGGAGACCGACCTCTCGAAGGCGATCTCGAAGGACCTGATGCGGCGAGGCTTCCGCTTCATCGGGCCAACCGTCGTCTACGCGTTCATGCAGTCCGTCGGCATCGTCGACGACCACATGCTCGACTGCTTCCGCCGCACGCGGTGAGCACGGCTCCCGTCCAGTACGCGCGCAGCGGCGACGTCAACGTCGCCTATCAGGTCACGGGCGACGGGCCGTTCGATCTCGTGCTGATCCACGGTTTCTTCTCCCACCTCGAGATCGACTGGGAGCTGCCGGCCTCGCGGTACGTGAACGACCGTCTCGGGTCGTTCGCGCGCGTTCTCCGCTTCGACAAGCGCGGGACCGGGCTCTCCGACCGCAATGTCGGGCTTCCCGACCTCGAGTCGCGCATGGACGACGTGCGCGTGGTCATGGACGCGGTCGGCAGCGAGTCGGCCACGCTCTTCGGCTACTCGGAGGGCGGCCCGCTGGCAGCGCTCTTCGCCGCGACGTATCCCGAGCGCGTGCGGGCGCTCGTCCTCTACGGCACGTACGCAAAGCGTCGCGATCCCGACGACGACTACCCGTGGGCACCGACCTGGGACGAGCGCGTCGCGATCGCCGCCGAGTTCGAGGAGACGTGGGGCTCCAACGTCGATCTCGGGACGATGTGGCCGAACCCCGACGAGGCCGAGGCCGCGTGGTTCCATCGGCGTGGGCGCGCGGCGCTCAGCCCGGCCGGGGCGCGTGACCTGATCCTCATGAACTCGAGGGTCGACGTCCGGGACATCCTCCCGACGATCCAGTGCCCGACCCTCGTGCTGCACCGGACCGGTGATCGCGACGCGAGCATCGACGAGGGCAGGTACATCGCCGCGCGGATCCCGGGAGCGCGGTTCGTCGAGCTTCCCGGGGACGACCACACGCTCGTCGCGGACCCGCGCGTCGTCCTCGACGAGGTGGAGGAGTTCCTCACGGGTGTGAGGCCGAAGCCGTCGACGGACCGTGTGCTCGCGACGATCCTGTTCACCGATCTCGTCGGCTCCACGCAGCGCGCCACTCGGCTGGGCGACGCGGCCTGGGCCGAGCTCCTCGGCCGCCACGATGCCACCATCCGCACGGAGCTCGAACGCTTCGGCGGTGAGGAGATCGACACCGCGGGCGACGGTTTCCTGGCGCTGTTCGACGGACCCGCGCGTGCTATTCGCTGTGGCCTCGCCATCCGCGAGTCGCTCGGCGGCCTCGGCCTCGAGGTGCGCGCGGGCGTGCATACGGGGGAGGTCGAGCGGCCCGTCGGGGAGAAGCCTCGCGGCATCGCGGTGCACGTCGGTGCGAGGGTCATGTCTCTCGCCGGCGCGGGGGAGGTCCTCGTGAGCTCCACGACACACGACCTCGTGGCCGGATCGGGGCTCGACTTCGAGGATCGCGGCGAGCACGTGCTGAAGGGAGTCGAGTCCGCGCGACGCGTCTACGCGGTCGTCGGCTAGACCTACGCGCGCGTCGTCAGCGCGACCATGTCCGCGAGATTAACGAGCTGGATCGCCGCCCTGAACGTCGTGATCCGGTCGCCGTCGTCCTCGATGTCGGCGCACGAGCGCCACAGCTCCTGAGCCGTCGTCAGGAGCTCCTCGATGCGCTCGGACGCGTCCGGGTGCCCGTTCGAGCGCTCGCGCGACGCGTTGACCGCCAGCCCGATCGCGCCGATCGCGTCGCGCTGGCGGAGCCAGAGCATGGGTACGGCCATCGAGATGTACTGGTGGATCCGCGCGAAGGTCAGGGGTTGGACGAGCGATGTCGGTCCCTTCGGCCCGGAGAGCGGCTCGAGCTCTTCCCCGGCCTGCATTCGCCGAGCGCTCCCGCCGAGCATGAGCCGGAGCTGCTTGTCGTCGAAGCCGGCGAGCTTCGCCGTGCGTACCGCGACCAGCAGCGAGTTCGGCTGGCGCGCGTAGGGGTAGTCGGACGCGTACAGGATCTGCTCGGGCGCCACTTGGCGATAGAGGTCGAGCAGGTCGAGGCCGCTCCACACCGACGTGTCGAAGAACACCCCCGGAATGCCGCCGAGTCGTCCGGCAAGGCCGGCCATGTCCGCGATGCCCGCGTGCGCGACGATCAGCCGGACCCCCACGTTGCGGCGGACGAGCGCCTCGAGGTCCTCGGAGATCGGCGGAAGGCCCCGTCCGCCGTGGATCAGGATCGGCACGTCCCGCTCGACCGCGAGCGCGAACACCGGCTGGAGGCGCTCGTCGCTCAGCGCGAACGCCTGCGCCCGCGGGTGCAGCTTGATCCCGCGTGCGCCGAGGTCGAGGCAACGGCGCGCCTCCTCGAGGGGCTGCGCCGTCAGGTCGAGGCGTACGAAGGGAACGAGCCGTCCCTCCGATCTTTCGGCGTGGGCGAGCGTACGGTCGTTCGGGGCCGTGAAGGCCGGCTCGCGATCGGGCTCGTCGAGGCAGAACGTGAACGCCCCGCGAAAGCCGTAGCGGTCGAGCACGCCGGTGAGCTCGTCGTAGCTCCCGACCATCCCGTCGATGTCGGTCCCGAGATGCGTGTGCACGTCGAACAGGTACGCGTTCTCGGGCAGCTCGCGGCGAAGCTCCTCGTCCCAGGCGGCGACGACGGAGCGCGCGCGCTCGAGCGCCGTCACGAGCGGAGGGCTTTCCAGACGCGCGGAGGAGTCATCGGGAGCTCGTGCATGCGCTTCCCGGTCGCGGCCGCGACGGCGTTCGCCACGGCTGCGGGCGCCCCGACGACCGGGGCCTCACCGATCCCCCTCGCGCCGAACGGACCGTCCGGTGCAGGCACCTCGACGATGAGCGTCTCGATCTCCGGAACGCGCTCGGCGGTCGGGATCGCGTAGTCGAGGAAAGAGCCCGTCAGCAGTCGTCCGTCCTCGTCGTGGGCGAGTTCCTCGTACAGCGCCCAGCCCATGCCCTGCGCAACTCCGCCCCGCATCTGGCCCTCGACGAGGGCGGGGTTGAGCGCTCGTCCGACGTCCTGGGCGATGACGTGGTGGAGCAGCTCCACCTCACCGGTGTCGCGATCGACACGGACGTGCGAGAGGTGCGCGGCGATCGAGGGCGCCGAGCTCGTCTGGGCCGAGCCGCCGTGCCCTTCGACGGGCTCGTAGCGGCCGCCGAAACGGAGTGCCTTGCTCGCGATCTCCTGCACGGTGATGGAGCGGTCCGGCGCCCCCTTCGCACGCACGACGCCGTCGACCACCTCGAGATCGTCGGGCGCGATCTCGAGCTCCTGAGCCGCAGCCGCGAGCACCTTCTCCCGCGCAGCCTCGGCCGCGCGAAGCACGGCGGCGCCGACGGTGTAGGTCACCTTCGAGCCACCGCTCCCACCAGCGTACGGCCCCGACGAGGTGTCGGCCGTCACCACGCGCACGTCGTCCGGGGACAGTCCGAACGCCTCGGCGGCGATCGCGGCGAAGCCGGTGTTGACGCCGCTCATGTCGGCCGCCGTGGTCACGACGGTCATCGTTCCGTCGCTGTCCACGCGACAGACGGCGGCGGCAGGCTCGAGACCTCCGGGCCAGTAGCCGGCGGCCATCCCGATCCCCTCGTTCTCGGGCAGCGAGTCCCGCTTCGACCACAGCGGGTGCTCGCGGACCCGCTCGAGGACCTCGACGGCGCCGAACGGCGGGAACGGGTTCCCGCTCATGCCCGTATCGCCCTCGACGAGCGCGTTTCGCAGTCGCATCTCGATCGCGTCGAGGCCGAGCGCCTCCGCGAGCTCGTCGAGGAGCGACTCGAGTGCGTACGCCGCCGTCGGAGCGCCGGGCGCACGGTAGGCGCCGAAGGTGAAGCGGTTCGTCTGGACCCCGTACCCGCGGATGTCGTGGGCCTCCCAGCGATACGGGCCGGGCGCGAGCGCCGACGTCGTTCCCTCGACACCCCAGCCGGCGTTCGAGCCGCGATCGACGATCATGCGGGCCTCGATCCCGGTGAAGGTGCCGTCCTTGCGGGCGCCGACCTTCATGTGCGTGACCTGGGCGGAAGCGGGGTTCGTCGACTGGAAGTCCTCGCCGCGGGTGAGCACGAGCCGGACGGGGCGCTTCACCGCGAGCGCCGCACCCACCGCGAGAGGCTCGACGAGGGCGAACTTCCCTCCGAACGCACCGCCGAGCGGCTCCGCGATGACTCGCACGCGCTCCAGCGGAAGGTCGAAGGCGCGTGCAATCTCGCGCCGCGTGACGAACGCGCCCTGGGTGCTCGTGGAGACGACGAGCGTGCCGGATGGCTCGAGCCACGCGGTGCAGACCTGGGGCTCGAGGTACGCCTGATAGACCCATGGTGTCCGGAACGTCCCTTCGACGATCGCGTCGCTCGACGCGAAGGCGGCGGAGACGTCCCCGCGCTCGCGCGTGATCCGGTCGAGCACGTTTCCGGAGAGCTCCTCTCCGGGATCGTCCTCCTGCCCGTGGTCGACGCCCGCGTGGATCGACTCGAGATCGCCGGCCTCGTCGTCCGCCTCCTCGACACTCCTGGCGAGCGGCGCACCGATCTCCATCGCCGCTTCGACGTCGACGACGGCCGCGAGCGGCTCGTAGTCGACGATGACGAGCTCGGCGCCGTCCTCGGCGGCGGCCTCGGTCTCGGCGAGGACGAGGGCGACCGGCTGGCCGGCGAAGACGACCTCGTCTCGCGCGAGCGGCTCCGACGTTCGGTCGGTGCCGGCCGACGCGATCGGAAGATCCGATGCGGAAAGGACGGCGACGACCCCCGGAACGGCCAGGGCGCCCTCCTTCTCGATGCCGCGGATCCGTGCGTGCGCCTCCGTCGCGAGGACCGGGCGCGCGTGCAGGAGGCCGTGGACGTAGCCGTCGGCGGCGAAGCGCGTCGCGCCGGTGACCTTGTCGGGCGCGTCGAGGCGCGGGCGAGCGACGCCGATGATCGCGCTCACCGACCGCTCCTCTCGCGTGCCCTTGCGAGTGCTCGCTCGGCGACGACGAGGGCGAGGTCGCGGCGATACTCCTCGGAGGCGAACCGATCTCCGAAGATCTCCGCGTCGGCGA
>DASTWH010000268.1:0-4675 GCA_035758735.1 Gaiellaceae bacterium | reverse complement strand
CCGGCCGTCATGAAGAGCAGCGCCTTGAAGAAGGCGTGCGTCATGAGGTGGAAGATCGCGTACCCGTACGCGCCGATTCCCGCGCCGAGGAACATGTAGCCGATCTGCGACATCGTCGAGTACGCGATGACGCGCTTGATGTCCCACTGCGCGAGCGCTACGACACCGGCGACGAGAAGCGTGATCGCGCCGAGGATCGCGGCGAGGTGCTGGACGTCTGGCGCCGCCTCGAAGATCGGGCTTGCGCGGACGAGGAGGTAGACCCCCGCGGTCACCATCGTCGCCGCATGGATGAGCGCGGAGACCGGCGTCGGGCCTTCCATCGCATCCGGGAGCCACGTGTGCAGCGGGATCTGCGCCGACTTCGCGAGGGCTCCTCCGAGCAGCCCGAGCGCGACGAGGTTGACCGTGGTCGACGAGAGCGAGTCGACCTGGCCGAAGACGTCCCCGAACTCGAGCGAGCCGGTCGACCAGATGAGCAGCACGCAGGCGAGCGCGAACGTCGCATCGCCCACGGCGTTCATCACGAACGCCTTCTTCGCGGCCGCGACGGCCTCCGGCTTGTGATGCCAGAACCCGATCAGCAGGTACGACGCGAGGCCGACGAGTCCCCAGCCCACGAGCATCAGCAGGAAGTTCCCTGCCTGGACGAGCATCAGCATGGAGAAGACGAAGAGCGACATGTACGCGAAGTAGCGACGCTCCTGCTCGTCGCCTTCCATGTAGCCGACCGAGTACAGGACGATGAGCCCGCCGACGCCCGAGACGACGAGCATGAGGGTGCTCGAGAGCGTGTCGAGAAGGATCTGCACCTGCACCTCGAAGTCGCCGGCGGCGAGCCACGTGTAGGCGGTCGAGACCTGCTCGCGGTCAGCCGGGTCGGCGGCCCAGAGCCCGATGAATGCGACGAGCGCCCCGCCGAAGGCGAGGAAGGTCGTCAGCACGGAGATCCACGCGGCGGCGCTCCGCGAGATGCGCCCGCCCGCGAGCGTGATCGCGACCGCGCCGGCGAGCGGCGAGACGAGACAGACCCACGCGCCGGCGATCATCCGCGGAGCGCGCTCGCCTGGTCGACGTCGAGGGGGACGCGGCGCCGGGCCATCGCCACGATGAGCCCGAGTCCGATCGCGACCTCGGCTGCGGCGACGGCCATCACGGCGAGCGCGAAGATCTGTCCGTCGAGATTGCCCTGCTGGCGCGCGAACGCGACGAACGTGAGATTCCCCGCGTTCAACATGATCTCGAGCGAGAGCAGGACGATCAGCGGGCTTCGTCTGAGCATGACTCCGAGCGCGCCGATCCCGAACAGGATCGCGGCGACGATCAGGTACCAGCCGACGTCGGGGCCGTCCACCTAGGCCGCCTCCTCGTCCTTCTCGGGAGTCGTTCCGAGCACGACGCCGCCGACGGCCGCGACGAGCAGGACGATGGACGTGATCTCGAACGCGAGCAGGTGATCGGTGAGGAACGCCTGACCGATCTCCGCCGGATCGCCGAACGACGCGGAGACGTCGGCGGGATCGGTGAGGTTGTCGCCCCACGCGAGGCCGAGGACGACGACGATCTCGACGAGGAGCGCAGCAGCTGCGACGACGGCGGCTCCCCGCACGAGCCGATGACCGCCGGCCCACGGCGCGTCGGCTCGTCCACCGAGGTAGGCGATGACGAAGAGGAACATCACCATCACCGCACCCGCGTACACGAGGACCTGCGCCGCGGCGAGAAACTCGGCCGAGAGGAGCAGGAAGAGCACGGCGAGCGAAGCGAGGTTCCCGATGAGCGCGAGGGCGGAGAAGAACGGGTTCGTCATGGTCACGACGGCAACGCCGGTTCCCAGGCAGGCCCCTGCCGCGACGAACCAGACGACCCACACCAGGACGTTCCCCATCACTTGGCGCGGAGCAGAATCCGCGAGGGCGGACTCTGCTCGCACAAGACCCCTGAAGGCGGCCGCTTCGCGGCCGCGGTGTCGGTGTTCTCCATCATCCCCATCAGCTCGACGTCTTGTAGGCGGGCTCGGGCGTGTCGTACATGGCGGCGTCCGCGACCGGGACGCGCTTGATCGGTTCCGCGAGGAGCATGTCCTTCGTGTAGATGAGGTCGTCGCGCGAGTACTCGGCGATCTCGAACTCGTTGCCGAGTGTGATCGCGTCGAACGGGCACGCGAGCTCGCAGTACCCGCAGAAGATGCAGCGGCTCATGTTGATCTCGTAGATGCGCGCGTACCGCTCCCCAGCTGAGACGCGGTTGTCCGCGGTGTTCTCCTCGGCGACGACGCGGATGCAGTCGGCCGGGCACGCGGCCGCGCACAGCGAGCAGCCGACGCACTTCTCGAGCCCGTTCTCGTGCGTGTGCAGGCGGTGGCGCCCGCGGAAGCGTGGGTAGACGGCCCGCTTGAACTCGGGGTACTGCTGCGTGATCGGCTTCCGGAAGATCTGCCGGAAGGTGACGCCGAAGCCTTTGAGCGTCGAGAAGGGCTGCGGGCTCACAGTGCGACCACCAGGATCGCGGTCACGACTGCGTTGATCGTCGCGACCGGGAGGAGCACCTTCCAGCCGAAGCGCATCAGCTGGTCGTAGCGCAGGCGGGGAAGGGTCGTCCGCATCCAGATGAAGACGAACAGCAGGAGGATGAGCTTCGCGATGAACCACAGCGGCCCGGCCCACGTCGCGCCGTCCCAGCCTGGCCCGTGCCAGCCGCCAAGGAAGAGGGTCACGCAGAGCGCCGAGAGCGTGATCAGGTTCACGTACTCGGACATGGCGAAGAGGCCGTAGCGCATCCCGCCGTACTCGGTGTGGTAGCCGGCGACGAGCTCCTGCTCGGCCTCCGGGAGGTCGAACGGCGCCCGCGCGGTCTCGGCCGTTCCCGCGAAGAGGAAGACGATCAGCCCGACGATCTGCGGCACCGCGTACCAGAGTGTGTCGGACTGCTCCGCGACGATGTCGGTCAGCGAGAGCGAGCCGGCCATGATCACGACGCCGAGGACCGAGAGTGCGAGTGAGACCTCGTACGAGACGAGCTGCGCGCACGTGCGCATCGAGCCGAGCAGCGCGAACTTCGAGTCGGACGACCAGCCTCCGAGGATGAAGCCGTACACGCCGATCGAGCCGACGGCGAAGATGAGGATGAGCGCGATGTCGAGGTCGGCGACCTGACCGGGGATGTAGACGCCGCCGACGGTCCAGCCCGGGCCGAACGGGATCACGGAGAATGTCGTGAGTGCCGTGAACGCGGCGAGGAAGGGCCCGATGATGAACGCCCAGTCGATCGCCTCGGTCGGCTGGAAGCTCTCCTTGTTGATGAGCTTCAGGAGGTCGGCGATCGGCTGCAGCGAGCCGCGGAACCCGGCTCGGTTGGGACCGTAGCGCAGCTGCATCCGTCCCATGACCTTCCGCTCGGCGAGCGTGAGGTACGCGAACGTGACCATCACGAGGTTGATCACGATGAACGCCTGGATGAGGCTCACCCACCAGTCGACGGACTGCGTCACGCCTTGACCACCTCGACCTCGGGATGGAGATCGCCGGCGTGCTCCTCGGCGACACGCACCACGCCTTCGAGCAGCCTGCGGTTGACGCGAGCGCGGAGCTCGACGGACGTGCCATTGGAGCGCACGAGGACCGCATCGCCGTTCGCGATCCCACGGCTCCGTGCGTCTCCGGACGCGAGCTCGACGTCGCGTCCCGGGCGCTGGAACCCGAGCTCGGCCACGCGCTCCACGGCAGGCCCGGAGAAGAGCGGCGTGTAGCGCTGCAGCCGCAGCCCGCCGTTGGCGCTCTCGACGGGATCGGGGGTCGTTGCGGCCGCGGGCGCCACGTAGGCGTGTCTTGCGGGTAGTGGGGCGTGCACACCGAGGTCCTCGAGCGACAGATCGCGGTACAGCTCGGCGGCCACCTCCGCGAAGACGCCTGCGGCGTGCGCGGGGACGTCGACCTCGAACCTGGCAGCGAGCTTCGAGATCCACGCGAGCTCGTCCGGGCAGGGCGGGAGCACGGCGCGACGGAGGCGCTGGACGCGCCCTTCGAGGTTCATCGACGTCCCGTCCCGCTCGAGCGCTGTGGTCGACGGCAGGATCAGGTCAGCCCAGCCACCGGCGAGCTCGTGGAACATCGTGAGCACGATGACGCGGTTCGCCTGTTCGGCGAGCGCCCGGACGTCGGCATTGGACGCGGCCTCGTCGCCCGAGACGAGGAGGAGCTCGATCGGTTCCGGGTTGGTCTCGTCGGCCTCCCCGGCGACAGCCCATCCGAGCGCGACGCCGCGCGGGTTTGAGGCCGAGGGCAGATGGAAGGCGCCGCAGCCGGGCTTGTCGGCGAATCCGAGCTCGTGCGCGAGCTCCGCGAGCCGCGCGCCACCGCCCCCTCCCGGCCCCGACCAGACGAGCACCGCTCGCTCGGCCGCGCGCAGCTTCTTCGCGAGGGCGCTGCGCCCCGACGCGAGCTCACGGCAGATCTCGGCTCCGGCTCCGGGCGCGGTCTTCTCGGTGCCGGTGGGCGAGCACACGACGACCTCGGCGCCGTGCCTACGCGCCTCCCTGATCCAGAGATCGACGATCGGCGCTCGCTCGACGACCGGGTCGTCGCCGACGACGACGACGAGCTCGGCCTCGGCGATCGCCGAGAGGGGCAGGCGGAAGGCGTCGAGCGCGTCCGAGGTGGCCTCCGGGAGCACCGCG
>DASTWH010000205.1:0-2383 GCA_035758735.1 Gaiellaceae bacterium | reverse complement strand
CGGCGAGGGACGCCGTGCCGTCGTCGACGTCGACGAGTGTGCCCTCGCTCGACCCGACGAGGCTGATCACGAGCGCGTGGATGCGGCCGCGACTCACGCCGTGCTCGGTTGCGGCGACGAGCTCGGCGATCGAATGGGTCGCCCCCAGCGGCACGCGGTCGCGCAGGTCGACGCCGCTCGCCGCGAGCCAGTGCGCGGGCCAGGACTCGAGCGCGGGCGGGATCGCACGCAGGTCGCCGTACACGGGATGAGGCAGAGCTGTCTCCAGACGAGCGCTCCGCCTCTCCTGCTCGACCAAGTGGTCGATCGACACGAAGTCCTCGCCGCGGTCGAAGTGCCCTTCCGAGAGGAGCTCTGCCAGCAGGTCGATCCGGTCGGCGAGGCTGTGCGAGACGATCGGCACGTGGTCGAACTCCAGCTCGAAGATGGTCCCGCCCTCGCTCCACTCGCTCCCGAGCTCGATCACGCCGTAGCAGTGGCTCGCGTAGTCGAACGGCAGCAGCATCGGAGGCGGTCCCAGCGGGGGTTCCTGTCCGAGCTCGCCGAGCATGCGGAGCTGCTCCAGCGCATGCGCAGGCCCATGGAGCATCGGAAAGGTGTAGACCGCGATCGGGTCGGGGTCGACGTGCTCCCAGAAGCGCCGAAGCTCGGTGGGCAGGACGTAGGGCGCGACCTCGTCCGCGAGCGCATCGACGGGCCTGACGTCGCTCGGCGGCTCCAGCCCGGGAAGCGCTGCGGCCTGCAGCGCGGCGTCGAGGCGGCCGATCGCGGCGTCGATGTCGGCGAGCGCGCTCACGCCCTCTGATCCTAGGAGCCTCCTGGGGGCGTCACTACAATCCGCCGCGCTCATGAACGTCGTCGTTTACGTCTCGGACGCGCTGCGGACCGACCATCTCGGCTGTTACGGCGCCCGCTGGGTGAACACGAAGACGATCGACGAGCTGGCCGCTGGAGGCGTGCGCTACTCCCAGGCGATCTCGTCGGCGCCGTGGACGGCGCCGTCGACGACCTCGATCGTCACCGGGATGTACGCGCATCACCACGGATACCTCCACTGGGACGCGAGCCTCGATCCGTCCGTCGAGACGGTGTTCCGCGCGTTCTCCGCGCACGGCTACGAGGTCGCGAGCTTCGTCTTCGACACGAACTACCTGTTCAAGGACCTCCCCGAGGCGAACGTCCTCGGCACGTCGGAGACCCTTGACGGCGCATTCGCGTTCATGCGCGAGAACCGGGAGAAGCCGTTCCTGCTCTACGTCCACAACTGGGCGACGCACATGCCGTACGACATCGTCCACGCCGATCGCAAGAACTGGCTCGCGGCGAAGCAGCAGGTCATGGCCGGCATCCAGTCGGACTCGGCGTCGGCGCTCGAGGCGATGCGGGAGGGCTATCGGAAGGCCGTCGAGCGCCAGTCGGAGGAGCTCGTCGCCTCGTTCCTCGAGGAGCTCGAGTCGCTCGGGCTCCGGGAGTCGACGGCGTTCGTGTTCCTCTCCGACCACGGTGAGTCGTGGGGCGAGCGCTTCGCGGACAAGGCGGACGTGAAGGGCGTCTACCACATGCACGGCGCGACGCTCAACGACGAGATCGTGCAGGTACCGCTGATCATCTCCGCGCCCGGACGGCTCGAGCCGGCGGTCGTCGATTCGCAGGTGCGCACGGTGGATCTCGTGCCGACCCTCCTCGACCTTTCCTCGCTGCCCGCGCGCGAAACGGACGGCGACTCGCTCCTTAGCACGGACGGCGACCGACCGGCCGTGATCGCGGGCACCGACATGGGAGCACTGACGAAGCTCGCGGTGAGGGTGCCGCCGTGGAAGCTGATCCTCCACGTCGAGAGCGGCGAGGAGGAGGCCTATCGGCTCGACACCGATCCGCGCGAGCTCGACAGCCGGCCCGCGGACGTGCCGCCCGAGCTTCGCGACCTCGTCTTCCGCGAGCTCGAGAGCGCCGAGCGCCACGAGCTCACGGAGGAGGAAGAGGCCACCGTCGCGAAGCGGCTCTCCGACCTCGGATATCTGTAGTGGCTGACCTCGCGACCTTCTACGAGCGGATGTTCTTCATCCGCCGCTTCGAGGAGACGCTCCTCGACCTCTTCTCGCTCGGGAAGCTCGTCGGGACGACGCACACGTACATCGGGCAGGAGGCGAACGCGGTCGGCCTCATCGACCACCTCGATCCCGACGTCGACACGGTCTTCTCCAACCACCGCTGCCACGGGCACTACCTCGCGTTCACGGACGACGCCTTCGGGCTGCTGTGCGAGGTCATGGGCAAGGCGCCGGGCGTCTGCGGCGGCAAGGGCGGCAGCCAGCACCTCTTCCGAGGCAACTTCTACTCGAACGGCGTCCTCGGCAGCACCGTGCCGGTCGCCGTGGGGATG
>DASTWH010000291.1:0-5895 GCA_035758735.1 Gaiellaceae bacterium | reverse complement strand
GTGCGCGAACGGTGACGCGATCGAACCGTGACAGCCCGGAGCCGTCGGCGATGCGCACGCCGGCGAGCGGGACGCGCGCCTGGCGGAGCGTGGAGCGCACGACTCTGGCCCCGGCCGCAGACGACCCGCGCTCGGCGATCGTCGTCCCGAGCTCCTTCAGCACCATCTCGGCGACGAAGTTGTCGGAGTCGGCGTTCATCCGGGGCAAGACGTTCATGAGCTTCTGCGAGAGGTCGAACGTGATGGGCACGGCATCCGACGGAGCGCGTCCCGAGCCAGGACGCCCGGTCACCGCGATGCCCCGCGCCTCGAGCGCCTCCGTCAGCGCGCGCGCTGCAGCGGCGGCCGAGCCGTTGACGCCGGCGAACTGGAGTCCTGCGACCGAGAGCGCCGACAGCGGTCGCGACTCGATCCCGATGTACGACGGTTTCCAGCCGGGAGCGCCCCGTGTCGAATCGAAGTAGGTGTCGTCGCCGAAAACGCGACCCGCGACCCGTGTGATTCCCGTCGCCGCGAACCGGCGGGCGATCCGTTCGAGGTCGGCGCGCATGAGCGTCGGATCGCCGTATCCGACGAGCCCCAGGCTCCCGTGCCACACGCGCCCGGACCGGGACCCGACGCCGACGAGCTCGGTGCGGAAGCGGAAGCGCGGGCCGAGCACGCGAAGGGCGGCGTACGAGACGGCGAGCTTCTCGACGGATGCCGGGAGGAGCGACGCGGTGCTGTTGTAGGCGAACAGCGGCGCCCCGGAGCGCACGTCGAGCACGATCGCGGCCGTGCGCGTGGGTGCGATGCCCTGTGAGCGCAATGCCTTGCCCAGAGCCGCGTTCAGCGACGGCGTCGCGGCGGTGCCGGCGTTCGTCGAGCCGCAGAGAACCGCGAGGACGGTCGTCACGACGAGTGCGAGGGCGTGTTTCACGACCGACTGTGTAGCGCAGCCCGCCGACGGCGGAGGCGGGGAGCTAGCGGTAGACGGTGATCGTGACGGTGCGTCTGCCCCACTGACGGGCCTTTGCCGTCGAGGGGAACCAGAGGTCGATGACCCGGCCCTTGATCGCGTAGCCGACGTCGGCGGCGAGCCCGGGCCCGTACCCGGGCACGTGCAGCTTCGTGCCGAGCGGGATGAGCTTGGGGTCGACGGCGACCACGCCCTTCCGCACGGGAACGCCGAGCGCCGTCGATCCCGGCAGGTAGTAGGCGACCGCGTCGACCTTCAGCCTGTAGGCCCGCGGAGCCTGCGGCTGGCCGAAGGCGGAGCCTTCGATACCGAGAACGAGACCGACCAGGGCTGCGGTGAGTGCCGCCCCCCACCTGCGCGTTCCCCTACGCACGAAGGCAGGAACCTAACACAGTCCGCCCGATACGGCCCACGCAACACCCCTCTTTGCAGAGATTTTGGCTCTGCTGTTGGTTGCAGCTGTCCGTTTACGCTGCTAGGGTCTCCGACTTGTGACGGGCCAGACCGCCACCGGCGGGTCTGTCCGGCGACGACCACGGGCCACCTTCAGAGGCTCGCGAGCCGGATGGGCGCCGATAGTCGTTCTCGCCGCGGCAGCGACCGCCGGGCTTCTGCTTGCCGTTGGACCGGCGTCGGGGCAGACGATCACCTCGAAGCGCCAGCAGGCGGAGGCGATCATGGCCCAGGTCGACAGCATGAACGCCGAGCTCGAGCAGACCGTCGAGGCCTGGAACTACGCGAACATCCAGCTCGGCAAGATCGACACCGACCTCGCGTCGAACGCGAAGCACCTGTCCGCCGCGAAGAAGAGCCTCGTCGTCGCGCAGGATCGCATCGCCGAGCGGCTGCGCGACCTGTACATCAACGGCCAGGGCGACTCGACGCTCGAGGTGATCCTCGGGGCGAAGAGCCTCGACGACATCATCGCACGGCTCGACGCCATCGAGCGCGTCTCGAGCCAGGACGCCCGGATCCTGCGGACGGTCAAGCGCTACCGCAAGGAAGTCGAGACGAGGCGGGCAGACCTCAGGCAGGCCCGCGAGGATCAGGCGCGAATCGTCGCGGAGCAGGCCGCGCAGAAGCAGTCGATCGAGTCGAAGATCGCCGAGCAGAACCAGATGCTCGCGTCGGTCAAGGACGAGATCGCGCAGATGCGTGCCGAAGAGGCGCGCCGCCAGGCCGCGCTGGCCGCGCAGGCCAGGGCTCAGGCACAGGCAGCGATCGCCGCCCAGCAGGCGCAGCAGGACGTCTTGGACCAGGCCGCGATCGCGCCGACGTACGAGGAGCCGTCATACGACCCGAACCTGCCGGCGCCGCGCTACGGCCAGGTCGTGGGGATCGCCCTCCAGTACCTCGGCATCCCGTACGTGTGGGGCGGCTCGAGCCCGTCGACGGGCTTCGACTGCTCGGGGTTCGTGATGTACGTGTTCGCGCAACTCGGGGTTTCGCTCCCACACCATGCAGCATCGATCTATGGGTACGGCACGTATGTCCCGCGCGATCAGCTTGCCCCAGGAGACCTGGTGTTCTTTAGCGGTTTGGGACACATGGGCATCTACATCGGCAACAACCAGTTCATCCACGCGCCTCACACCGGCGACGTCGTGCGCATCTCGAGCATGGACGAGCGCTGGGGCTCGTACGTTGGCGCGAAGCGGCTCTAGCCGCCGTCGTCGCCCGTCGCGCTCTCGGCCCGCGGTTCCGCGTAGAGCGCGTCGATCTCGTCCGCGAAGTGCTCCTGGACGGCGCGGCGCCGTAGCTTCAGCGTCGGCGTGATCTCACCGTCCTCCATCGTGAAGTCGCGGGGGAGAACGGTGAAGCGCTTGACCTGCTCGAAGCGCGAGCGCTCGCGATTCGCGTCGTCGACGGTGTCTTGCAGCAGGTTTCGTACGCGCTCGTCGCGCGACAACGCGGCCAGGTCGCCCTCGACGGCGTGCTCGCCCGCCCAGCGACCGATCTCGGCCGCGTCGAGCGTCAGGAGGGCGGCCACGTACGGCCTCTTGTCTCCGATCACGAGCGCCTGTGAGACGTACTTCGAGGTCTTGAGGTCGTTCTCGATGTTCTGTGGGGCGACGTTCTTCCCGCCGGCTGTGACGAGGATGTCCTTCTTCCGGTCGGTGATGTGGAGGAAGCCGTCCTCGTCGAGCTCGCCGATGTCTCCCGTGCGCAGCCAGCCGTCCGCGGCGAGGACCTCGGCGGTCGCCTCGGGATCCTTGTAGTAGCCTTGGAAGACCGTCGGCGAGCGCATCTCGATCTCACCGTCCGCCGCGATCCTGACCTCGGCGCCGGGTAGCGGGCGGCCTACGGAGCCGAACCGGTAGTCGTCGGGTGTGTTGACGCTGCACGCGGTCGTGCATTCCGTCAGTCCGTACCCCTCGGCGATGCGGATGCCGACTGCGTCGAAGAACTGGATGATCTCCGTCGAGAGCGGCGCTCCGCCCGAGCCGGGCATGCGGAGCCGCCCGCCGAAGGGCTCGCGCACCTTGCTGAACACGAGGCGGTCGGCCAGGCGCTGCCTCCTGCGGAGTCCGTCCGGCACGGGCTTACCCTCGGCTTCGAGCCGGCTCACCTCGCGTCCGATGGGAAGGGCCCAGTCGATCAGGCGCTTCTTGACGCCGGTCGCGGCGTCGAAGCGGGCGACGACGGCGGTGTGGACCTTCTCGTACACGCGCGGGACGCTCGGTAGGAGGGTGGGGCGGACCTGTGGAAGCGCCTCCGCGACCCGAAGCGGATCGGCGAGGAAGGCGATCGTGAATCCCACATGCGCGCCGAGCAGCAGCATCAGCCGCCCGTAGTTGTGCGCCAGCGGCAGGTACAGGAGCATCACGTCGTCGGGCCGGTAGTACGTCCGCTCCATCCGGTCGACCACGGTCGCCATCTCGTAGTAGTTGCGGTTCGACAGCATGCAGCCCTTCGGCGGGCCGGTCGTCCCCGACGTATAGATGATCGTGAAGAGGTCGTCCTCGGTCACGGCGGCGGTCGCGTCGTCGAGCGCCGAGGGGTTGGCGGCGGCGAAGTCCTCACCGTGCGCGGCCAGCCCGTCGAGGTCGTGGTAGGTGAGGACGTGCTGGAGCGCGGGCAGCTCCTCGGTGACGGCCTCCACCTTGGCGAGCTGCTCGGCGTCCTCGCAGACGACCGCGATCGCCTCGGAGTGAGCGAGCAGGTAGCCGACGTCACGAGCCGAGCTCGAGGCGTAGATCGGGATGCCGACCGCACCGATGCGTGCGAGGGCGAAATCGAGGAGCGCCCACTCGATGCCGTTTCGCGCCAGGAGGGCGACGTTGTCGCCCTTCCGCACCTGACGTGCGAGCAGGCCGTTGGCGTACGCACGCACGCGCGCGTCGGCCTCGGCCCACGACACCTCGCGCCAGCCGTCATCGGTCTCGGTGAGGTATGCGGCGCCCGTCCTTTCGGTTGCGACCGCGCTGCGCCAGAGCTGCGCGATGGTGCGCTCGGCGCTCGTGGGAGCCGCCTCGAGCGGGGCATCGACCGTCTCGGTCACCTGCTGAGCTTAGCCCGGGAGGGGTTTGCCGTTCCAGGGCGAATCTCGCAGGTCCGCCCGCACAAATGCAGGCGCTCGTCGAATACGCTTCTTCCATGCGCACGACCTGGAACGGATCCCTCAGCTTCGGCCTCGTCTCGATTCCCGTGGGCCTCGCCCCGGCGACGAAGCCCGCCGCACGCCAGTCGGACGTGTCCTTCCGCCTGCTCCACCGCGAATGCAAGACGCCGATCAAGCAGAAGCGCTGGTGCCCGACCCATGACCGCGAGGTCACACAGGACGAGATCGTCCGCGGCTTCGAGGTGACGAAGGGCCAGTTCCTCATCGTCGAGGATGCCGACCTCGAGGCGATCGAACGCGCCGACGACTCCCGCTCGATCGAGATCACCCGCTTCGTCAAGCAGGAGGACGTCGACCCGATCTTCTTCGACCGGACGTACTTCCTCGTCCCGGCGGCGCAGACCGCACAGCGCAGGCCGTACGTCCTGCTGCTCGAGGCGATGCGTCAGACCGAGACCGCGGCGCTCGGGCGGTTCGTGCGCGCCGGGCGCGAGAGCCTCTGCCTCGTGCGCGCGAAGGAGGATGCGCTCGCCCTCGAGACCCTCTTCCTCGCCGAGGACGTCTACTCGCAGGCCGAGATCGCCGAGGCGGTCGAGGAGACGACCGTGAAGAAGACGGAACTCGATCTCGCGCGGCAGGTGATCGACAGCCTTGCCGGGGACTTCGATCCGTCGGAGCTCGCGAGCGACTACCGGCGCGACCTGCGCGCGCTCCTCGAGGCGAAGATGAGTGGAGAGGAGATCGTCGCCCCCGAGCCGGTCGAGGTGGCTCCGGTCATCGATCTCATGGAGGCTCTGAAGGCGAGCGTCGCTGCGGCGAAGAAGCGCCCGTCCGACGACGCAAACGAGGCTCCCGCCAAGCCGGCGCGGGCGCGCAAGGCCCGAAGCAAGGCGAGCTAGGAGTCGAGCAGCACGCCGCGGCTCGTCCGCGGCTCTCTTCGTCGGTCTAGGAAGAGGCCGAGGCTCCGGCTGTCGCCCCGACGGCCTCGAGCGACGCCTGGAAGAGCGTCTTGTCGATCTTGCCGTGGTAGATCGGCACGCCTTCCTCGATGCAGATGCGGATGACCTCGTCACGGTCCATCCCCATCTCCTTGGCGAGCTCTTCGGGCGTCAGGTGGTTGGCCATGCTGCCTCCTTCGGGCAAAGAAAAAGCCCGCCGGCGCGGTCAGCGCTCGTCGGGCTCCGGGTCATTCGCTTCCGGGGCGGGTCAACCGGCCCGCCTCTCGAGGACGTCCTTCACGGTCTGAGCATACTGCCGCCCGTGCCGGTCGCGCAACGCTTCTGTGGGGCTCGCGGGGAGCCGGTACCCTTTCCGCGCTCGGGGTGTGGCGCAGCCTGGTAGCGCGCTCCGTTCGGGTCGGAGAGGCCCCCAGTTC
>DASTWH010000285.1:0-3740 GCA_035758735.1 Gaiellaceae bacterium | reverse complement strand
GGGGTCGGGGGCATAGTCGTCCGGGAAGCCGTAGAACTGCTTCGTCTTCGGGTTGTACGTGCTCTTCCTGGCCACCCTCGCCATCTTGCCGAGCTTTCTCGACACCTCCTGAACGATGTCGGTCACCGGAATGACCTGCTTCTGGAAGGTCGACGGGGGAGAGATGAACCAGTGGAGGTCATGGCCGCTCTGGGCGGCCACCTCCGCCGAGCCGTTGCTGTAGAGCAGCGCGTTGTTGATGTGGTCGACCTTGACCTCGACATCATTCGCCTCGCCCCACTGCTTGACGTACGTGTTGTCGAGCCACGTGTCGTAGGCCGGAACGAAGTGCGACCACTGCATGATCCGGAGCTCGCCCGAGAGCTGTCGGTTCGCGTACCGGAGCGGGCCGTAGACCCCGAGGGCCTTGTCGCTCAGACCCCCGAACATCCCGACCGCGAACGTCGCAGCAGCCCCACGCCGGAGCAGATCACCACGGCTCAGTGTCGAGCCCGCACCCGCAAGCTCGTCGAGTACCTCGGCCACGTGCATCACCCCTTTCGGCGACGATTGTCTAGCGGAACGCTCCTCCTGTAAAGCCTTTGATGAAGCGGTCGAGGAAGGCGTTGTAGAGCAGCGCGAGCGGGATCGCCGGGATGAGGGCTGCCGCCATCAGCGACTGCCAGAAGAAGACGTCGCCGCGGATGAGGTCGTTGGGCACGCCGGCGGAGACGGTGCGCTGCTCCGAGCTCGAGATGAACGTGAAGGCGTAGATGAACTCGTTCACGCAGAGCGAGAAGGCGAAGATCACGACCGTCAGGATCCCGGGCAGGGAGATGGGGAGCACGATCAGGTAGAGCGCCTTCAGGCGTGACGCGCCGTCCATCAGGGCGGCCTCCTCGAGCTCGCCGGGAATCGTCTTGAAGAACCCCATGAGGAGCCACGTCGCGAACGGGACGGTGAAGGACGGGTAGACGAGGATCAGCGACCAGAGCGAGTCCTTGAGGTCGAGCTGCGTGATGAGCCGGGAGAGCGGGAGGAAGAGAAGCGTCGGCGGGATGAGGTAGATGAGGAAGATCCCGACGCCCAGGCTCTGTCCCCACCTGCCCGCGAGCCGCGCGAGCGCGTAGCCGGCGGGCATGGCAAGGACGAGCGTGATCCCCACGACGGCGGCTCCCACGATCAGGGTGTTCAGGAGCCACGTCGCGTAGTTCGTGTCCTCGAAGAGGAACCGCACGTGCTCGGTCGTGGCGTAGTTCCAGAAGTCCCAGTGGAACCCGCCCTCGAGGTCGTTGTAGCGGTACGGCGAATGCTCGACGTTCGCGAGGTCGAGGTTCGTCTTGAACATGGTCACGAGCGCGAAGTAGAAGGGGAACGCGAGCAGGATCGCGAACGGCACCACGACGGCGTACGTCGTCAGCTTCTGACGTCCCGTCATCACGTCACCTGCGCCCGTCGAGCGAAGAAGAGCATCAGCACGCTGACGACCACGAGCAGCGGGAACAGGAACAGCGAGATCGCCGCCCCCTCGCCGAGCGACCCGCCGTCGATCCCGACGAAGTACGCCCACGTCGGCAGCACCTGCGTCGAGTTGAACGGCCCGCCGCGCGTGAGGATGTAGACCACGGCGAAGTCGACCGCCGTGAAGACGATCCCGAAGAGGACCGCGACGAGCGCGATCGGCAGCTGCAGCGGGATGTCGACGTACCAGAGTTTCTTCACCCCGGTCGCGCCGTCGATCTTGGCCGCGTCCTCCACCTCGTTCGGGATCGATGCGCGGCCCGCGATGAAGATCACCACCGCGAACGGCAGGATCCGCCAGGCGTGGACGAGCGTGATGGCGAGCAGCGCGAGGTTCGGTCGGCCGAGCCACTGCAGCGGGACCTGCGCGTCCTCCTCGAGGTTCACTGCGGCGAGCAGCCACACGAGCGAGTCGTCGAGGTGGAGCCACGCGAGCGTCCAGTTGACGACGCTGTAGAGCGAGTCGAGCAGCCACAGCCACCCGATCGTGGAGAGGACGACGGGGGCCGCCCAGGGCAGGACGACGAGGAAGCGGATGAACCACTTCCCGCGGAAGTCGCGGACGAGGAAGTTCGAGAGGACCGCGGCACCGACGAGCACGATCGCCTGGGACGCGACGGTGAAGATCAGGGTGTTGCGGACCGCGCGGCGGAAGTTCTCGTCCTGCCAGGCATTCGTGAAGTTGTCGAAGCCGACCCAGTTTCCGGTCAGCGACCCCCCGATCGCGTCGGTGAAGCTGAGATAGATCGCCCAGGCGAAGGGCACGCCCACGACGAGCGCCATGAAGATGACGGCCGGAGCGATGAGCAGGGATGCGAGAACGCGGCGGCTCTCGAGAGCGTGTCGCCAACGCCGTCCAGCCGGTTTCACCCGTGCTGCCTGCGCCTCCATGAGGACCGCGCCGATGCTAGTAGATTCCGCTCGAGGAGACAGACATGGCCGAGATCACCCTCGAGAGCCTCAGCAAGGTCTATCCCGACGGCACCCACGCCGTGACCGATCTGCACCTCGATGTAGCGAGCGAGGAGTTCGTCGTCTTCGTCGGGCCCTCCGGATGCGGCAAGACGACCGCGCTTCGGATGATCGCCGGGCTCGAGTCCATCACCGCCGGGGAGGTCCGGGTCGACGGCAAGGTGATCAACGACCTGCCGCCGAAGGACCGCGACATCGCGATGGTCTTCCAGAACTACGCCCTCTATCCGCACATGGATGCGGCCAGGAACATGGGCTTTGCGCTCAGGATGCGCGGTCTCCCGAAGAACGAGATCGACCTCCGCGTGCGTGAGGCGGCACGCATCCTCGGCCTCTCCGACTCGCTGCACAAGAAGCCACGGACACTGTCGGGCGGGCAGCGGCAGCGTGTGGCGATGGGACGCGCGATCGTCCGCAACCCGCAGGCGTTCCTGATGGACGAGCCACTCTCGAACCTCGACGCGAAGCTGCGGGTCGAGATGCGCGCCGAGATCTCGCGCATCCAGCGCGACCTCGGCGTGACGACGATCTACGTCACCCACGACCAAACCGAGGCGATGACGATGGGCGATCGCGTCGCGGTGATGCGGAACGGGTTCCTCCAGCAGATCGCCGTTCCGAAGGAGCTCTACGATCGGCCGCGCAACCTGTTCGTCGCGGGGTTCATCGGTTCTCCGGCGATGAACCTCGTGACGGCGGAGATCGCGCGCTCCGACGGTGATCTCTGGGTCACGTTCGGCCCCCATCGCCTGCGGCTCGGCCCGGCGACGCTCGAGGGGCACCCGGGCCTGGCGGCCTACGACGGCCGGCAGGTGGTTCTCGGGATCCGGCCTGAGGACATGGAGGACGCGACGGTGCTGCGGGAGCCGCATCCTCATGGGACTGTCTCCGTCGTCTGTGACATCCGCGAGGACATGGGCTCGGAGGTGTACGTCCACTTCAACGTGCCGGCCGACGCGGTGACGACGCGGGAGGTCGTGGAGGCGTTCGTCGTGGAGGACGCCGAGGACGAGGAGGCGAGGCTGGCCGCGGAGCGCGAACGGGGCGCCGGCGTCACATTCGTGGCCCGCCTCGACCGTGCGACGGGGGCGGCTGAGCGGCAGGCGCTCACCCTCCGGGTCGACGTCACCCGGCTCCACTTCTTCGACCCCGAGACCGGGATCCGAGTCGACGGCAGCGCCGCTGCCTCGCCGAGCAGCTGACCGGGGCGCGGCAGGAAGTGCCCGCGGCAAGAATCGAACTTGCGCACGCGGTGGAGGAAGCGCGTG
>DASTWH010000075.1:0-15840 GCA_035758735.1 Gaiellaceae bacterium | reverse complement strand
GGAACGAGGAGGCTGCGTCGGCGTCCGGCTCGCCGCTCACGGTGACGTTCCCGAACGCGAAGTCGTACCCGATCTTCGTCCGCAGGCTCGGGTGGATCGACCTGCCGAGGCTGCGGCTCTGGGCGCGCCCACTGCGTGCCGGCGGCGTCGTTCGCTACGTGCTCGGCCGCGAGGGCGAGCACGGCGGCCTGCGCGAGCCGCAGACCGGTGAGCGGACGCTCCGCGGGCTCGCGGTGCGCCCGGTCTCGCGCTTCGCGGAGAGCATGGACGCGCTGGGCTCGCGTGCCGCGGACGGGTACGGCAGCCACTTCTCCCGCGACGCGGACTACTTCAACTGGCGCTACCTGGACTCGCCGCGCGACTACCGCGCGTTCGGCGCGTATCGGTCGGGAGAGCTCGTCGGCGTGGCGGTCGTGGGCCACACGTTCAAGCACGGCGTCTCCGCCGGGTTCCTCGCCGATCTCGTTGCGGCGCCCGACGAGACCGCGGCCGTGCGCGCGCTCGTCGCCCGCGCCGTCGAGGAGGTCAAGGGCGGCGCCGACGCGCTGATCCTCCTCCCCCCGCGTGCTCCGGCGCATCGCCGCGCCCTCGTCCGGGCAGGCTTTGCGCCGACGAACAAGAAGCTCCGTTTCATCGGCAAGAGGCTTCACGAGGACGCCCGCCTCGACGAGGACGCGAGCGCGTGGCACTTCACGCTCGGCGACTTCGACTTCTTCTGATGCGCAAGCACGGAGATCCGCTGGCGCCGGATCTCCGTGCGCGCGAAGATCCCTGAAGGCGGCTGCTTTCGCAGCCGCATCGCGTCTTCACCCAATCCGTGGCCAAGATCCTTTTCATCACGCAGCAGGTCGACCCCCGCCATCCCGCGCTGGCGGCGACCGTCCCGAAGATCCGTGCCCTGGCCGAGCACGTGGACGAGGTCGTCGTGCTCGCAGACGGCGCGGTCGAGGGGGTACTGCCGGAGAACTGCCGCGTGCGGACGTTTCGCGCGTCGCACAAGGCACTCCGCGGCGTGCGCTTCGAGACGGCTTTGAGCCGCGAGCTCACCGGACTTCGCGGCGGCGCGGTCGTGGCGCACATGTGCCCGATCTACGCGGTGCTCGCCGCGCCGCTCGTGCGCCCTCTGCGCATCCCACTCGTCCTCTGGTTCACGCACTGGCGCGCGAGCGGACTGCTGCGAGCGGCGGAGCGGGTCTCCACGGCGGTGACGAGCGTGGACGAGCGGTCGTTCCCGTTGCCGTCCAAGAAGCTGCGCGCGATCGGTCACGGCATCGACCTCGGCGAGTTCCCGTGCGTGCCCCCGCGGGGAGGACAGGGCACGCGTCTGCTCGCCCTCGGGCGCTACTCGACCGCGAAAGGGCTCGACGTCGCGGTCGCGGCGGTGCCTCTCGCGGGCGACGACGTCGAGCTGCACGTGTTCGGCCCTGCGCTCTCCGACGAGGAGCAGGCGCACCGTGCCGAGCTCGAGCAGCTCGTGTCCGAGCTCGAGCTCGACGGGCGCGTGACGATCGGCGACGCCGTTCCGCGGAACGAGCTCCCCGACCTGTTCGCCGGGCACGACGCGCTCGTCAACAACATGCGCGCCGGCGCGCCGGACCAGGTCGTGTACGAGGCGGCGGCCGCCTGCCTCCCCGTGCTCGCGTCCAACCCGATCTTCGACGAGCTCCTCGACCCGAACCAGCGCTTCGCGCGCTGGGACCCCCGAGCGCTCGCGGACCGGATCCGTGCCTTCTCCGAGCTCACGCCCGACGAGCGGGCAGCCCTCGGCCGACGCCTGCGGGAACACGTCGCGGGCGGGCACTCGGTGGAGTCGTGGGCGCGTGGCACCCTCGACGCGGCGGGTCTGCCGTGAGAGACGGCGTCGTGCTCCACACCCAGAAGGTCGCGGGGATCTCCGGATCGGAGGCGCATCTCCTCCAGCTCCTCCCCGACCTGCGGGAGCGCGGCTGGGACGTCCGGTTCCTCATGCTCCACGAGAACGAGGACGGCGCCTGGGGGTTCGCCGACGCTCTCCGGTCGCGCGGCGTGCCTCTGGACGACATCACATTGCGCGCAGACGTCGACCCGCTCGCCTTCGGCGAGGTGACCGCGTACCTCGCACGCGTCCGCCCGCGGATCCTCCACACGCACCTCGTCCACGCCGACGTCTACGGGCAGCTCGCGGGCTCGGTCGCTCGAGTTCCATTGCGCCTTTCCACGAAGCACGGCTTCAACGAGTTCCGTGAGGGTCGCTGGTTCGGGTTCGCCGACCGCTCGGTTGGCTCGCTCGCACACGTGCACATCGCAATCTCACAGGGCCTCGCGCAGTACCTCGCCGAGACCGAGGGCTTCGACCAGGAGGACTTCGAGATCGTGCACTACGGCATCTCGTCGCTCGGCGAGGCCGCGCCGTACGAGGGCGATGTGCCCAGGCTGCTCTGCATCGGTCGGCTCATCCCGATCAAGGGCCACCTCGTGCTCCTGCGAGCGCTCGCTCAGGCGAGCGCTCGCGTGCCCGGCGTGACACTGGACGTTGCGGGACGCGGGCCGCTCGAGCCGGCGCTCAAGGCGTACGCCCGCGAGCTGGGCGTCGAGGACGCGGTGCGCTTCCTCGGCTTCGTCTCGCCCGTGCAACGCGCTATCGAGGACGCGGCCATCGTCGTCGTGCCGTCGCTCGGCGAGGGTTTCGGGATGGTCGCGCTCGAGGCGATGGAGCGTGCGCGCCCCGTGATCGTGAGCGCGGTCGGAGGGCTTCCGGAGATCGTCGCCGACGGCGAGACGGGGCTCGTCGTTCCGCCCGCCGACGCCGAGGCGCTCGCGGAGGCGATCGTCGCGCTCGCCGGTGATCTCCCGCGGGCGGCGGAGATGGGCCGCGCCGCTCGCGTGCGCGCGCTGTCGGAGTTCACGCCCGAAAGGTGCGTCGAGCGGGTCGAGCAGCTCTACGCGCGCGCTTTCGAGCCCGCGCCGACGTAGTGTCGCCGCCGACGCTCCCGGATGCGCTCCCACGCCCACGCGAGCGCGAACGCCGCCAGGATCGCGAGCAGGAAGTCCCACGGTGCGCGATAGCGAGCCGTGCCGGCGAAGACCATCGCCGCGAGCGTGTTGTAGGCGAGCATGAGCAGCGCGAGCCCGACGAAGTGCGGCGGCGCGACGAAGACGCCCGCGATGGCGACCGCGTACAGGAGGATCACGAAAGCCGGCTCGATCGTCTTCCGGGCGAGGCGGGCCGTGCCGCTGCCGCTCTCGTCCGAGTCGCGCGGCACCGGGCTCCACAGCATGCGCGTCGCCTGTAGGGCGAGAAGCCCCTTCTCTCCCGGGTGCTCGCGCCAGAAGTCGATCACCTCGTCGCGGTACAGGCGCATCTGCGCGCACTCGTCGACAGTCGTCGGCCGCCCCGCGAGCGTCAGGTCGGCCGCGTACTCGGGCCACGGTGGCGCGCCCGGGAGCGCGGGCACGTCGTCGATCCAGCCGCCGCGGTCGAGCACCCCGCGGGTGTTCTCGTTGTTGGCCTTCCAGAGCGCGCGGGAGTCGGTCGTGATCGCGTAGCAGCCCACCTGCACCCTGTTCCGGACGACCCACGGTGCGACCACGACCGCCGCCATCCCGACGACGAGCACGGCGGCTGTGATCGCCTCTCCGAAGGGTGAGCGCCAGGCGACGTAGACGGCGATCGCAACCGGGAGCAGGAGGAGCCGCGCGTTGCCGAGGATCGCGAGGCCGGCGACGGCCCCGGTCGCAGCCGCGAGCGGCAGCGAGCGACGTTCGTACGCCGCGAGCGCGCTCAGTGCGAGCAGTGCGAGCGCGAGCCCGTCGAGCACCTCGCGATTCAGGTGGACGTCGTGCCAGACGACGTACGGGTGCAGGGTTGCAATCGTCGCGGCGACGAGACCCACGCCCGGTGAGCGGAGCCTCGTGCCGATTGCGAAGACCACGAGCGCCGTCAGGACGGCCACCACGATCTGGGCGATGCCGACCGCGAGCCACGAGCGGCCGAACGGCCAGTAGAGCGCGGCGAGGAACCAGCCGTAGAGCGGCTGCGTGTACGCCGACGGCACGCCGGAGAGGAATCCGAACGTCCCGTGGTCGACGAGGGTCGTCGCGAAGCGGTCGCTCTTGTCGACGAACTCCTCGAGGATCGTCTCGCGCTCGCGAGCCAGCACGAGAAGGCGCGGCAGTGCGGCGACGACGACGACGATGACGGCTGCCGTCGATCGCTTCATCTAGCCTCGACCTTCGATGGGCGCCACGTCGGCGGAACGGTACGCGGTCGTCTCCTGCCACGTTGAGCGACCCCTCGACGACGACGTCTGGCCGCGCTTCGCCGCTCTCCAGGACGCGCGGCCCGGCGGCTTCGCGATCGCAGCGCTCGTGCGTCCCGCCGATCCCGCGTCCGCCGAGGACGAGGCTGCGTGGGTGACGAGGGCCACGGAAGCCGCGGGGCGCGGCCCGTTCGGACAGCACACGCACTGGACGGCGCCGGACCACGCGCGGCCCACTGACGGCGCGACCGGCGCTCGCGTGCTCGCCGAGGGCCGCCGGATGCAGGCGAGCGGCTTCGCGCCGACGCTCTTCTGCGGCGGCGGCTGGTACACGGACGTCGAGGTCGCGGAGGCGTGCGCCGAACTCGGCTACGTCGACTGCACGCCGCGTGCCTCGCGGCCGCCGTACCTGTCCGACGGCGAGCGCTGGGCCTCGCTGACCGAGCCGGCTCGCGTGCAACTGCCGTCGGGACGCGAGCTGACTGCGATCCCCACGACCCACTCGCTGGGCGATCTCGCACGCGCACTCGCACGACCCGGGCTGCCGTCGCTCGTGCACGTCTATCTCCACGACACCGATCTCGTGGACCGCCGACGGCGCACTCTCCTCGGTGTCGTGCTCCGAGTGCTGGCGCGCCGTGCGGAGGTGACGGACCTCGACTCGCTCGCGCTCCGCGTGCTGCCCGACGCACCCCGGGTGGCGTGGCCCGACGTGGCTCGGCTCTAAGCTTTCTGGCGTGTCGAAGGTAGCTCCGCCGGCGGAGACGTCGAATGCTGCCCCGACTGCGGCACAAGCTGTGTCGGGCCGCGATGTCCGCGCCTCTCGTTTCTACCTGCTCTCGCGCGGCCCGATCCTGTCCGTCGTCCGACGGGCGCTCTCGATTGCGGCACTGATCGTCCTCGATGTGGCCGGGCTCGCGCTCGGCATCTACCTCGCGCTCGTCCTCCGCGAGCTCATCACCGGCGACGGCGACGTGCTCTGGGGCCTGCTCTGGCGGGAAGGACCTGCGGAGTGGCTCCAGTTCGCGGCGCCGATCACGATCCTCGTCTTCGCCCAGTCGGGCCTCTACCGGCAACGGGAGCTCCGGCCGGGTGCCGGGCGCATCCTCGCGTGCCTCATCGTCGTCGCGCTCATCGTGCTGGCCTTCGGGCTCGGGACGGGCTACGACTTCACGACCTCGGGGCTGATCCCGACCTCCGTGCTGGTCTCGGCGGTGACGATCGGGCTCCTGCGCGCTGCGTACGAATCGGCGTCGCTCGAGGTCATGCGTGCGGCGGGGATCAGACGCCGTGTGGTCCTCGTCGGTGCAGGGGAGAGCCTCGTGCGCCTCAAGAGCTCGCTGACGAGCGCGCGCAGCGGTCTCGGCTACGAGTTCGTCGGCATCGTCGCGCCCGAGCCCGTCCCGGGCTTCCGGTTGCTCGGCCCGCGGTCGGAGCTCGCGCTCGCGCTCGACCAGGTACGCCCGGACGAGGTCATCCTCACGGAGGCGGACTTCGACGAGAGGACGGTCCTCGAGGTCGTCGAGCAGGCGCACCGGCAGGGCATCAAGGTGCGCCTCGCGCCCGACACGACCGAGCTCCTCCTGCAGCGCGGCGAGTACGTCCCCGGGCAGGGCGCTCCGCTCTTCGAGCTTCGTCCGCCGGTCCTCACCGGGTGGGACTGGCTGGTCAAGCGCGGCTTCGACCTGCTGGGGAGCGCGCTCGTCCTCGTGATCGGCTTGCCGCTCTGGCTCCTGATCGCGGTCGCGGTCAAGCTCGACTCGCGCGGGCCGGTGTTCTTCGTCGACCGTCGGATCGGCGTCGGCGAGCGCGAGTTCGGGATGCTGAAGTACCGCACGATGATCTTGGACGCGCCCTCGCTGCAACCGGGCCTCGAGGGGGTCAACGAGGCGGAAGGAGCCCTCTTCAAGATCCGCGACGACCCGCGCGTCACTCGCGTCGGCCGATTCCTCCGGCGCTTCTCGCTCGACGAGATCCCGCAGGTCGTCAACGTCGTCAAGGGCGAGATGAGCCTCGTCGGGCCGCGTCCGCTCCCGCTCCGCGACTACGAGCTGCTCGAGGACTGGCATCGCGCGCGCTACCGCGTCCTCCCGGGGATGACGGGCCTGTGGCAGATCTCCGGCCGGTCCGGGCTCTCGTTCGACGACCTCGTCCGCCTCGACTTCACGTACCTCGAGAACTGGTCGATCTGGCTCGACGTGACGATCATCGCCAAGACGATTCCCGCGGTGATCACGCGGCGCGGGGCGTACTGATGAAGGCGCCGAAGATCCTCGCCGCAGCGTCGGCCGTCGATCTCGACTTCCGTTACGGCTGCACGCCGGCGTGGTGGCAGCTGTGGAAGGGCATGTACGAGGCCGGCGTCGACCTCGTCGTGACGCCGTACCGCGGACGGCCCGTGGAGTCCCCGTGGTGGCGGACGGCGCCGAACCCGACGTACCGGGAGGGCGAGTCGTACCAGGCCGTGCGCAACGCCCTCGCACGCGTGAAGGGCGATCGCTACCTCCGTCGCGACGAGTCGAACCCGGACGAGTCCGCGCTCGACAAGCTCACGCGCGAGACGATCTCGCGCTGGGTGACGCCTCGCTGGAAGCGACACCTCGAGGGCCTCGTCGAAGCGGAGAAGCCAGACGCGGTCATCGTCTTCACGATCCCGATGGCGCATCTCGGCGGGATCCCGGAGGCTCTTCGCGAGCGTTTCGGCATCCCGATCGTGTTCTACGACGGCGACGTGCCGATGAGCCTGCCCGAGTTCGGCGGGATGGACACGGGCTTCAACCCATACCACGGCGCCGACCCCTGGGAGTACGACCTCGTGCTGTCGAACTCCGAGGGCGGGATCGGGAGGCTGCTGGAGCTCGGCGCGCGGCGGGTGGAGGCGCTCTACTGGGGAGCCGACCCGGAGTTCTTCGCGCCGCAGCCCGTCGAAAAGGAGTTCGATGTGTTCTTCTACGGCTACGGCGACAAGTTCCGCCGAGACTGGATGAAGATTATGGTTGGCGAGGCGTCGCGTCTCGCGCCGGATCTCGACTTCACACTCGGCGGGCTCGACTTCCAGGGCGACATCGGCGCGGCCCGCACGCTCGGCGACATTCCGTTCAACCGCTTTGCACGCGCGATCTCGGCGGCGCGCGTCAACCTCAACATGACCCGGCGGCCGCACGCCATCGTCGCAGGCTCGTCGACCGCGAGACCGTTCGAGCTCGCGTCCACGGGCGCCGCCATCGTGTCGAACCCGCACGAGGGGATCGAGCGCTGGTTCGAGCCCGGGCGCGAGCTCGTCGTCGTCGAGACCGCGGAGGAGGCGGTCGCTGCCTACCGCGAGCTCGTCGAGGATCCCGGACAGGCAGAGGCGATGGGACGGCTCGCGCGCGAGCGTGTCCTCGACGAGCACACGTATGGCCACCGCGCGCGACGGCTGCTCGAGCTCGTCGGGCTCGAGACCGGGGTCGCTGCGTGAGCCGGATCGTCGCGATCGTTCCCGCCTGGAACGAGGCAGGCGCGATCGGCGGCGTCGTCGACGAGATCCTCGCGTTCGACTCGAGCATCGATGTCGTCGTGATCGACGACGCGTCCGCTGACGAGACGGTTGCGATCGCCGAGCGCCAGGGCGCGACGGTCCTCCCGCTCCTCTTCAACGTGGGCATCGGTGGCGCCGTCCAGACGGGCTTCCGGTACGCGCGCGACGAGGGCTACGAGATCGCGGTCCGGCTCGACGGGGACGGGCAGCACGACGCGTCGGAGCTCGAGAAGCTGTTCGAGCCAATTCGCGCCGGCGAGGCGGACCTCGTCATCGGCTCGCGCTTCGTCGACCCCGATGGGAGCTACCGCCCGCCGTTCGCGCGTCGTGTGGGGATCCGCGTGTTCGCGGGCCTCGTGTCGCTCCTCGGCGGTCAGAAGGTGACCGACACGACCTCGGGCTTCTCGGCGATGAACCGAGCCGGGATCGAGCTCTTCGCGACCGAGTACCCGCACGACTACCCGGAGGTCGAGGCGACGCTGGTCGCGCTGCGGAGCGGGCTGAGGCTCACGCAGGTGCAGGTCGAGATGCGCGAGCGGCAGGCCGGGACCTCCTCGATCACCTTCGTCCGGTCGCTCTACTACATCGTCAAGGTCATGCTCGCCCTGCTCGTCGCCAGTCTCCGGAGGTATCCGAGGCTCGAGGCCGCTCGGCGATGACGCCGATCCGCGCGTCGATCGCGGGCGCGATCGCCTCGATCATCCTCATCCTCGTCGTCGTCGAGCTCGTCCGTGGGAGACGTCTGAAGGAGCGCTACGCGCTGCTCTGGCTCGCGACGGGCGTCGTGCTGCTCGTCCTCTCGGTCTGGCGCGGAGGACTCAACACCATCGCGGGCTGGCTCGGCGTCACGAGTTATCCGCCCGCCGTCCTGTTCGCCGTCGCCACGCTCTTCATCTTCCTCGTACTGCTGCACTACTCGACCGTGATCTCGCGCCTGACGGACGAGAACGTCGACCTCGCGCAGCGGATCGCGCTGCTCGAGGAGCGGCTCAGCCGGGAGCGCCCACCTCCACGGGAGGGCTGAACGCGAACACGTCGCCGAACGCCGGGTCGTCGGCCCAGTTCGTGCCGACCCCGATGCGGTAGGTCGCGCCCGGCGGCGCGCCCGGGTCGACGAACGAGAGGTCGCGCGTCGTGGCGATCGGCTCGCTGTGCAGCTCGCAGTACCAGGCGGTCCCTCCGGACTGGTAGCAGACCGTCTCATCGTCGCCGTCGTGGCGGTACACGCGATAGAAGACGTCGCCACGCCATGGGCCGCCGCTCGTCCACGTCAGCCGTCGCGAGCTTCCTTCTCGCCGGACGTTGAGTCGCACGCTCTCGTCGACCGGCGTGAGGATGTTCCCGCTCTCGAAGTTCTGCACGATCGTCTTTCGCTGAGCCTCCTCCCTCGAGAGCGGTGACGCGGCGGCGATGGCGAGACCGGGGAGCATGACGGTCACGATGGCGGCGATCGCGATCCACCGTGTGGCGACAGGGGTGGTCGGCGGCGGCAGCACGCGCTCCCCGAGCCGACGCGCGAGGGTCGGCAGGAGGAGGGGGATCGACGCGAACAGCAGGAGGTACGCCGGCCACGCGGGCATGAGCAGCCGCCAGAACGATCCCGACTCGATCGACGCGAGCGGAGAGAAGCCCTTCACCAGCAGGAACGCCGCGAGCCAGCCGCCGAGGAGCGCCGCGATCGCACCGCGCCGGACGCTCAGCACCGCGATCAGTCCCGCGACGGGTGCCCACTGCGCGACGCGCTGGCTCCAGAAGAACTCGCGGAGCGCGTCCATCTGACCGCGCCAATGCTCGAAGTCGAGGTCGAGATACCGGTCGAGCTTCAGATCGACCGCCAACGGACTCGATCCCGCCGCGACCTGCGCCTGCTCGAGCGCGAAGGCGGGCACCTGACCCAGGCCTCGCACCTTCCAGAGCAGCAGGACGAGAAGCGCCGGGACGATCGCCACGCCGCACGCGAGTCCCTCTCGCCAGCGGCGCGCGACGACGTAGGCCAGCGCGGCGCCAACGGCGACGAGGAGGTTCGGTGGCTTGAGACCCGCGCCGGCGCCGATGAGCACGCCGGCCAGTGCGGCGTCGGCGATGCGGCCCGGCGCGAGCGAGCGCACGACGAAGAACGCCCCGGCGAGGACGAGAACCATCGAGGGGAAGTCCGACATCGCCGTGAGCCCGAGCGCCTGCGGGAGGAACTGCTCGATCCAGCGCTCGTGGTAGCGGTCGACGAACAGCGGGATCGCGGCGAACGGCGCGATCACCCACAGGAGCGCGGTCCAGTAGCCGAGGAGCCGTCCACCGATCTGCGCAGCGATCCCGTACACGCAGAGGACGGCGATCGGGCCGAGGACGAAGACCTGCGCGAGGACGAGCGGTGGGAGCACCTGCACGTACGTCGGGCCGGTAGCCCAGGTCACTGGCGCCTGCGCCGCCGGCCACAGGTAGCCGATCTCGGTCGGTGCGAGATCGCGTTGGCCGAGCAGCCAGCCCGTGGTCGTCATCCAGATCTGGTCCCCGCCCTGGAACCACACCCAGCCGTTGTGCTCGACGGTGAAGGCGAGGATCAGAGCGAGGGCGATCTGCGCTGCGACCAGCGTTCCGAGAACGGCGCGGGGCCGCTCCAGGAGTCGGTCGACTGTGGTGCCGCCCCGCCGCCCGGCGGCGATGGCGACGCTACGTGCCGACACCCGCGACCGCCGAGCGGTACCAGGCGACCGTGCGCTCGATTCCCTCGCGCAGCGGGGTCTGCGCCTCGAACCCGAAGAGCTCCTTGGCGCGCGTCCCGTCGACGCTCCGTCGCGGCTGGCCGTTCGGCTTCGACGCGTCCCAGACGACGCCACCCTCGTAGCCCGTCACGTCGGCGATGAGCTCCGCGAGGTCGCGAATCGAGATCTCGCGCGCAGCTCCGAGGTTGACCGGGTCGGGGCCGTCGTAGTGCTCCGCGGCGAGCAGCAGGCCGTCGACGCAGTCCTCGACGTAGAGGAACTCGCGCGTCGGCGACCCGTCGCCCCAGAGGACGACCTCGTCGTCGGCCTCGACCATCTTGCGGATGAGCGCCGGGATGACGTGCGACGTCTCGAGGTCGAAGTTGTCGCGAGGGCCGTAGAGGTTCGTGGGGAGGAGAAAGATCGCATCGAGGCCGTACTGGTCCCGATACGCCTGCGCACCGACGAGGACGGCCTTCTTCGCAATGCCGTACGTCGCGTTCGTCTCCTCGGGGTAGCCGTCCCAGAGATCGTCCTCCGAGAACGGCACCGCGGCGAACTTCGGATAAGCGCAGACGGTGCCGACGATCACGACCTTCGGTGTGGAGTGCACACGCGCCTGCTCGAGGACGTTCGCGCCCATGGCGAGGTTCGCGAACCAGTAGCGGCCGGGGTTCGCCCGGTTCGCTCCGATGCCGCCCACCTCTGCCGCGAGATGGAAGACGATCTCGGCGCCGGCGTCGTCGAAGAGCTGCGCCGTGTCGGCCATCGCCGTCAGGTCGTAGTCGGCGCGGCGTGCGACGACGACGTCGTGGCCCGATCCCTCGAGCCGCTCGACGAGGTGCGTGCCGAGGAAGCCTCCGCCGCCGGTGACGAGCGTGCGCACCGGCGCAGGGTATCGCGGTCTCCGGCTTCCGTCGGCGGCTCTACGATGGCCGGGTGAGGTCGCTCGCCGACCGGCCTGCGTTGCTCCTCGGGCTCGGTGCGATCCTCGCCGTCGTCGCCTTCCAGCTCTGGATCACGCCGTCGAACCCGCCCGGCTACCACCGCGACGAGGCGGCGCTCTCGCTCAACGCCTACACGCTCTCCACGGGGCTCCGCGACGAGGACGGGGCCCGCTTCCCGCTCTTCTTCCGGTCGTTCGACGACTACAAGAGCCCCGTCTACCCGTACGTGCTCGCTGGTGTGTTCGAGCTGACGGGCCCGAATCAGACCGTCGCACGCGGGCTGTCCGCGGTGCTGGTGCTCGCAGCCGTCCTGCTTCTCGGAGTGCTCGCGTTCCGCCTGACCCGCAGCACGCTCGTGGCGATCGTCGTGCTCGTCCTCGCCGGGCTGACGCCGTGGCTGTTCGAGCTCGGCCGGATGGCGATCGAGGCGACGACGCAGCCACTCCTCGTCGTCCTCCTGCTCCTCTGGCTCGAGCGGGTCGCCCGGCTCGGGACCTACGGTGCGAGGCACGGTGTGCCTGCGGGTGTCCTCGTCGGGCTCGTGACGTACTCGTACACGGGAAGCCGCCTCCTCGGGCCGCTCTTCGCCCTCGCGCTCGCCGTCTTCGCAGGGCGCGGACGCTGGCGCTTCCTCCTCGGGGCGTGGGTGACGTTCGGTGTAGCGCTCGTGCCCATCGGCCTGTATGCCATTCGTCACCCGGGGAACCTGACCGCGCGGTACGGCGCGACGACGATCGCCCGCGACGGGCTGTCGCCACCGCGGGTCGTCCTGCAGGCGGTCGGCAACTGGTTCCGCGATGCGAACCCGTGGCACTGGGCAACGGGGGGCGATCCCGCCCCCTACATCCACAACGGGGGCTACGGAGCGCTGTTCGCGGCAGTGGTGCTCCTCGCGATCGCAGGAGCCGTTCTCGTTCTGCTGAGACAGCGCGGTGACCTCTGGTGGCGGTACGTCCTCGTCGCAACGCTGCTCGTCCCCGTCACGGCCGCGCTCACCGTCGACCGCTACAACGCGATCCGTCTCGCGACGCTCCCTGTCTTCGCGCTCGTGCTCGCAACTCCGGCGCTCGCCGCGCTCCTCGGTGCGCTCCGCACGTCGTGGCCGGCGCGCGTCGCCGTCGCAGTCCTGGCGGTCGCCGTCGGCGTCCAGTTCCTGCAGTTCCTGGACAGCTACCGGACGCGTGGGCCCAACCGCGTGGTGCTCTTCGAGGCCGGTGTCGAGCCGCTCCTGCGCGCACCGCTTGCCTCGGGCACGCCGATCTACGTCGACTTCGACGATCGCGGCGCGCAGGCGATGGCGCGCTGGCGAGCCGCCGCGGCCGGAGTGCCGCAGGACCGCATCGTGATCCTCCCGGATGGCGGCGTCCCACCGGCAGGCTCGCTCGTCTTCCTCCGCTTCCAGGACTGCGACTTCGAGTGCGAGGAGGTCGCGAGCTGGGAGGACTACCGGCTCGAGCGCGCCGTCGGCTGATGCGCCCTGCGCTCCTGATCGGGCTCGCGGCGGTGTGCGCGGTCGCCGCGTTCCAGCTCTGGGTCTCATCCTCGAACCCGCCGGGGTTCTTCCGCGACGAGGCCTCCATCGCATACAACGCCCAGACGATCGCAACGCAGGGGCGCGACGAGTACGGCGCGCGTTTCCCGCTCTACTTCACGTCCTTCCGCGACTACAAGAGCCCGCTCTTCGTCTACGGGCTCGCTGGTGTCTTCCGCGTCACCGGGGCCGATCGCGAGGTCGCGCGTGGCTTCGCGGCCGCCTGCGTGCTCGCCGCGGTGCTGCTGCTCGGCTGGCTCGCCTACCGGCGGACGGCGCACGCGTCGGTCGGCGTCGCGACGGTCGTCCTGGCCGGGAGCACACCGTGGCTCTTCGAGCTCGGCCGCGTCGCGTTCGAGGTGGCCCTCGAACCGCTCCTGCTGAGCCTCGTGCTGCTCGCCGTCGAGCGGGCGAGCCGGCTCGCCCGCTGGAACACGGTGACCGCGATCCCCGTCTCGCTCGCCCTCGGTGCCATCACCTACGTGTACGCGGGTGGGAGGCTGCTCGCGCCGCTGCTCGCCCTCGCGCTCGTCGCCGTCCTCGGTCGCGAGCGGTGGCGCTGGGTGCTGACCGCGTGGGCCGGCTTCGCGATCACGCAGGTTCCGCTCCTCCTCTACGCGCGTTCCCATCCTGGAGCGCTCTCGCGCCGATACGACGCGACGACGTTCGTGACCGACGACATGCCGCCGTGGGAGATCGCGTGGCGAGGAGTTGTCAACTACCTCCAGGACCTGCAGCTCTGGCACTACGTGGTCTCGGGTGACGTGAAGCCGTATGCCCACACGCCGGGGACGAGCGCGCTCCTCGCAGTCTCGGTCGGCCTGTCCCTCGCCGGCCTCGTTCTCATCGTGCTCCGGCATCGCAGCGACGCGTTCTGGCGGTACGCCGTCGCCGCGCTCATCGTCTCTCCGATTCCCGCGGCGACGACCGCCGACCGGTTCCATGCGCTCCGGCTCGCACCCCTCGCGGTCATGCTCGTCGTGGTCGCGATCCCCGCCATCGATGCGTTGCGGACCGGTGTCGTCGAACGCGATCGTCGGGTCCGCGCGCTCGTGGCGGCGCTGGTGGTGCTCGCCGGTGCGCAGTTCGCGGTGTTCGTGGACGAGTACCGCACCGACGGGCCGCTCCGCACGGGTCGCTTCGAGGCGGGCATCCCCGCGCTGCTCGCAGCCGGCTGGGCCGACGGGGGCACGGTGTACGTCGACTACGACGACCTCGAGCCCCTCGGGCTCGCGCGCTGGTACGCGCTCGACCGCGGCGTCGACGAGTCCCGAGTCGTGCGCCTACCGGACGGCGGGATCCCGCCTTCCGGAGCGGTCGCCTTCGGCAGGACGCAGGAGGGCGACTACGTCTGCGAGCGAATCGCCGAGTCCGGGGACTACTGGATCGCTCGCGTCGTCGGCCCGCGGGCCTAGCCGCGCGTCCCGAGCGGAGTCCCGGTCGCGAGCCAGTCGACGCGGCCGAGCCAGCGGTCGCGGTTGTCCGCGTACCAGCGGATCGTCTGCAGCACGCCCTCTTCCCACGACACGCGCGGCCGCCAGCCCGTCTCGGCGGTGAGCTTCTCGTGCCCGACGCGCAGTGCCATGACCTCGCTCGAGCCCGGACGATGGCGTGACGCGGTCGACACGATCTCGCGATCGCCGGGCCAGAAGCCCTCCGCCTCGCCCACCCGGAGGATGAGGTCCACCCAGTCGCGCATGGAGATGTTCTGGCCCTGCCCGTACACGTACACGTCACCGGGCGTGCCCTGGGCCGCGACCATGAGGTGGCCGCGGACTCCGTCCGCGCAGAAGCAGAAGTCGCGGAGGGGGTCGAGTGCGCCGAGCTCGACCGTCTCACGCGTCAATGCCTGGGTGATGATCGTCCCCGTCACGTAGCGCGGGTTCTGACGCGGGCCGTAGTTGTTGAACATGCGCGTGACGACGCCGGGCACACCGAACGCGTCGTGGTAGTTCATCGTGAGGAAGTCGGCCGCGACCTTCGCCGTCGCGTACACCGACTTGGGGTTGATCGGAGAGCGCTCGTGGAGGACGAGCCCGCCCGCCTCGTCGAAGTCGTGGTGGTCCGAGACGGACTCGCGGACGTTCCCGTACTCCTCCGAGGTGCCCGCGGTGTCGAACTTCTCGATCTCCAGGCCGGCGTCGACCACCGCCTGCAGGAGGTTGAGCGTGCCGAGAACGTTCGCCGCGACGGTCTCGTACGGCCGGTGCCACGACTCGCCGACGTGCGCCTGCGCGCCGAGGTGGAATACGTACGGCCGGTCGCTCGCAGAGGCCTTCAACTCACGTACGAGGTAGTCGATCGAGGTGCGATCGGTGAGGTCGGCGAAGTGCACCTTCAGCCGGTCCCGGAGGTGCCCGATGTTGTTGAGCGCACCGCTCGAGGTCGCGCGGACGAAGGCATGCACCGTCGCCCCGAGCTCGACTAGCGCGTCGGTCAGGTGCGAGCCCATGAACCCGTCGGCGCCGGTGACGAGCACCGTGCGGCCTGCGTAGGCGTCCCCGAACTCGCTGCGGAGCTCGTCGAGCGCGGAGCCTGTCCAGAGAGTGTCGTTCGCCATGGTCCGTACGCTTCCGCGTCGGTGGGCAAGCGTACCGACTCGCCCGGCCTGGGCTCACTGGCGAGTGCCGCGCTCACGGCGGTCTCGACGCTCGTCGTCACGGGGTTCGCGGCGGTCGTCGGCGTGGTCATCGCGCACCACTTCGGGCGCACCGAGCAGACCGACGGGTTCTTCGCGGCGTACGGCGTCTTCATCGTGATCGTTCTCGCGTCTCAGGCGATCCGCGTCGCCATCCTTCCGCCGCTGGCGCGCGCCAGGCAGGAGGGCCGCCTCGCGGGAGAAGTGGCCGGGTTCGCGACCGCTCTTGCGGTCGCCGCCGTCCCGCTGCTTCTCCTCGGCTGGTTC
>DASTWH010000044.1:0-11112 GCA_035758735.1 Gaiellaceae bacterium | reverse complement strand
GAGCGAGTTCTGCTCACGATCCCGAAGCCGTACGAGAACCACAACGGCGCCATGCTGCAGTTCGACACCGACGGCGACCTCTATGCGTCGGTGGGCGACGGCGACCCCGGCGTCCTGAACAAGGCCGGTGCCTTCGCCCAGCGACTCGACGCGCTCCTGGGGCGGATCCTCCGCATCGACCCCCGGCGCGGCGATCCGTTCGCGGTTCCGGAGGACAACCCGTTCGTGGACGTGGCTGACGCTCGACCGGAGGTCTGGGCGTACGGGCTCCGCAACCCCTGGCGCTTCTGGATCGATCCGGACACGAACGTGCTGTACGTCCCCGACGTCGGGAGTACGTCCCGTGAGGAGATCAACATCGTGCCGAACCGCGGGCGCGGTGCAAACTTCGGCTGGCCCTGCTTCGAGGGGACGCTCGTCTTCGACGCGAACGCGATGTGCGGGCGGACCGTCTCTCCGCTCCTCGAGTACGCGCGCGCGGACAGGGAGTGCGCGGTCATCGGTGGCGTCGTCGCCCGAGACGGGCGCATACCGGCGTTGATGGGGAGATACCTCTACGGCGACCTCTGCTCGGGCAAGGTGACCGCGCTCCTCGTCGAGGACGGCCGCGTCTCGGCAACCGGTGAGCTCAGGATCGAGGTGCCCGAGCTGACGAGCTTCGGCGTCGACGGCGTGCAGCGGATCTACGTCATGTCGCTCGCGGGCGGCGTCTACCGGCTCGACCCGCGCTAGCGCCGGGCGCGCGAGCGCAGCTCGGCGACCCACGCCGCCGCTCGCAGCCCGAGCCAGATCGGTGTCAGCAGCACGTAGAAGACGACGTCTCCGGCGAGCATGAGGAACCACCAGAGCGCGAGCCAACGCGCCGGGATCCAGCCCTTCTCGCGCAGGTCCCCGGTCCCCCCGGGCGGAGGCCGAAACGGATTGCGCAGCGGCGGTTCGCCCGGAGCGCCGTACGGGCTCGGAGGGCGCGATTCGTCGCTCATGCCGGGGCCGTCGCCCGCCGACGCCGCTCGACCAGACGGATGATGCGCATGGCGGTCTCCTCCACCGAGAGCTCCGTCACGTCGATCACCGGGCACCGGAGCTTCTTGTGGAGGCGCGACGCCTCCTCGAGCTCCGAGTACACGGCCTCGAGCTCCGCGTAGCGCTTCCGCGGCGCGCCCATGCTCTTCACGCGGGCGGTACGGATGTCCGCGAGCCTCTCGGCGCCGATGGTCAGCCCCACGATCTTCGCCGGGTCGATCTCGAACAGCACTTCGGGGGGATCGATGCCGCGCACGACCGGGACGTTGGCCGCCTTGTGGCCGAGGTACCCCAGGTAGATCGAGAGCGGCGTCTTCGACGTCCGCGACACGCCGACGAGGACGACGTCTGCCTCGTCGAGCCCACGCCCGACCCCGTCGTCGAACTTCACCGCGAACTCGATCGCCTCGATGCGCTTGAAGTACGTCGCGTCGAGCGGCGCCCGAGCCCCGGGCTCCATGCGCGCGGCGACGCCTGCCACCCGCGAGACCGAATCGATAGGGTGGCCGAGCAGGTCGCAGTAGTGGACGCGCGCACGCCGGCAGAGCTGCCGCATGGCGTCCCGCATCGCGGGCTCGACGAGCGTGTACACCATGACTGCCGGGCGTCCGCGGGCCTGTTGCACGGCGACGTGGAGGTCGTCGACGTTCTCGATACGCGGGTGCCTGATCTCCTCGAACGGCTGATCGGGGAACTGCGCCTCGAGCGCGAGCACGAGCCGCTGCGCAGTCTCCCCGGTCGAATCCGAGACGATGTGGAGCTCGACGGGGACGCGGTCGTCGCTCATCCGCGGCAGGCTAGCGCCCACGTCGTATCCTCACGGCCGCCGTCCAACGAGGAGGAGCAATGGCATTCGCAGAGCTGAAGGCCAAGCAGAGCGTGATGTGGGGCAACGGTCCGTACGAGCGCATCACGAAGACGCTGCGCGACATTCACGCGCTCGTCATCGAGCGAGCCAACCCGCAGCCCGGAGACCGCCTGCTCGATGCGGCGACCGGGACCGGGGCCGTCGCCATCCTCGCCGCGAAGCGCGGGGCCGATGTCTTCGGGCTGGACCTGGCTCCGGCGCTCATCGAGACGGCGAAGGAACGAGCTGCTGAGGAGGGTGTCACGGTCGACTTCGAGGTCGGCGACGCGGAGGAGATGTCATACGCCGACTCGAGCTTCGACAAGCTGACCTCGACCCTCGGCGTCATGTTCGCCCCCGATCACGGCGCCATCGCGAACGAACTGGCGCGAGTGACACGCCCGGGCGGCCGACTCGTACTGGCGTGCTGGACACCCGAGGGCGGGCTCGGCCAGATGTTCGGGATGATGCGCCCGTACCTCCCCACTCCGCCGGAGGGTGTCGGGAGCCCCTTCACCTGGGGGACTCGCGACCACGTCGACGAACTGCTCGGCGACGCGTTCGATCTCGAGTTCGAGGACCACGACTCGGTCCTCGCGGTTCCGACCGGCGAGGACTACTGGGAGCTGTTCTCGACCTCGTACGGCCCGACGAAGACCGCGGCCGACAACCTCGATGCCGAACGTCGCGAGGAGTTCCACCAGACGTGGGTCGACTTCTTCGAGGAACGTCGAGAGGGCGACGAGGTGGTCCACCACCGCGAGTACCTGCTGACGCTCGGCACGCGTCGCTGAAGCGCCCCGCCGTGCGCCAGTAACGTTGGCGAATGCCCGACGTCGTCACGATGGACAAGATCGTCTCGCTCGCGAAGCGGCGCGGCTTCGTGTTTCCCTCGAGCGAGATCTACGGCGGCCTCGGCTCGGCGTACGACTACGGGCACTACGGCGTCCTCCTGAAGGAGAACGTCAAGGCGCGCTGGCTCGAGGCGATGGTGCGCGAGCGCGACGACATCGTCGCCCTCGACTCCTCGATCATCCTCCACCCCGCGGTCTGGGAGGCGTCGGGGCACGTCGCGGGCTTCTCGGACCCCCTCGTCGACTGCCGCTTCTGCAAGCGGCGCTACCGCGCCGACCACCTGGAGGACGCGCAGTGCGGCCAGAAGCCGAGCAAGAGACCGGGCGAGACGGAGCAGTGCGACCTCACCGAGCCGCGCCAGTTCAACCTCATGTTCTCGACCCGGATCGGCGCGCTCGAGGAGTCGGGACTCGACGCGTACCTCAGGCCCGAGACGGCGCAGGGCATCTTCGTGAACTTCAAGAACGTCGCGCAGATTGCACGGCGCAAGCCGCCGTTCGGCATCGCGCAGGTCGGCAAGGCGTTTCGCAACGAGATCACGCCCGGCAACTTCATCTTCCGCACGCTCGAGTTCGAGCAGATGGAGATGGAGTACTTCGTCCCGCCGGCGGAGGCGACGCAGTGGTTCGAGTACTGGGTCGAGCAGCGCGTCGCATGGCACCTGCGCTACGGGATCCGGCAGAGCCACCTCCGCGTCCGCCCGCACGAGGCGGAGGAGCTCTCGCACTACTCGTCGGCGACGAGCGACATCGAGTACCTCCACCCCATCGGCTGGACCGAGCTCGAGGGCATCGCGCACCGCGGCGACTTCGACCTCACCGCGCACACGCAGGCATCGGGCACGAAGCTCGAGTGGGTCGACGGCGAGGAGCGGTATACCCCGCACGTCGTCGAGCCCGCGCTCGGCGTCAACAGGTCCATGCTCGCGTTCCTGGTCGACGCGTACGACGAGGAGGTCGTGGCGGAGCGTGAACGGACGGTGCTACGGCTCCACCCGGCGCTCGCGCCCGTCAAGGTCGCCGTGCTGCCGCTCATCCCGCGCAGCGAGGACATGTCGTCGAAGGCGCGCGCGCTGTACGAGGAGCTCCGACGCGCCGTCGTCGCCGAATACGACGACTCGGGTCAGATCGGTCGTCGCTACCGCCGCCAGGACGAGATCGGCACCCCGTACGCGCTCACGATCGACGAACAGACGCTCGAGGACGACACGGTGACGATCCGCGACCGCGACTCCCTCGAGCAGGAGCGGATCCCGATCGCGGGTGCGCGCGCGATCGTGCTCGACAGGCTCGCGGGCGACTGGACGACACCGAAGCCCGAGTAGGAGGGTTTGGCGGAACGTGCTCCGGCGACACAGCGTCTGGTCCGCCAGGCCCTCCTACAGGTCGATCAGGACCTTCCCGACGGCCCCGGCCTCGACGGCCGCATGCGCGTCGCCAGCCCGCTCGAGCGGGAAGCGATGCAACGGCAGCCCCGCCTCGTCGCCCACGGGGAGCGCCCCGTCGGCGACCGCCCTGGCGACATCTTCGACGGCGTGGTCCTTCGCCTCGTCGGACACGGTGTAGACGAGCACGAAGGCGTACGCGACGTTCTTCTGCATGAGCAGCCAGGAGAGCGGCAGGTCGCTGCCTCCGTCGTCGGCGTAGACGGCCACGGTGCCATGCGGTGCGAGCACCTCGGCGTCGAGGTCCGCGTTCACCTCGGGAGCGACCTCGACGACGACGTCGACTCCGTTCGGGGCGACGGCCCGGACGCCCTGGGCGACGCCTTCCTCGCGGTAGTTCACGACGTGGTCGGCACCGGCGGAGCGGGCGAGCGCGGCCTTCTCGTGTCCCGAGACCGTCGCGATGACAGTCGCCCCGGCCCACCGGGCGAGCTGAATCGCCGCGTGGCCGACGGCGCCCGCACCGCCCGCGACGAGCACGGTCGCACCGTCGAGCGCTCCCGGTGCGAGCCGACCAGGGCGGGTTTGCGAGATCGTGAGGCAACGGTGCGCCGTGAGCGCGGGGATGCCGAGCGACGCTCCCAGCTCGAACGGCGCGCCGTCGGGCAGGGCCACTGCCTGACGGGAGGGCAGGGTCACGAGCTCCTGGGCCGTTCCGTTCGGACGCTGGTAGGCGGCCTCCCAGAGCCAGACGCGCTGGTCGATGCGGCTCTCCGGCACGCCGGCTCCGACGGCCTCGACCACGCCCGCGCCGTCCTGGTTCGGAACCACCTCGTCCACGCCCGGGCGGGGTCCGCGGCTGCGGGCCTTCCAGTCGGTCGGATTCACGCCGGAGACGTGCACTCGAACCAGGACCTCTCCGGGGCCAGGCGACGGGTCGGGCCGGTCGACGAGCCTGAGCACCTCGGGCCCTCCCGCCTCGGAGTACACGATTGCGCGCACGCCCGAAGGCTACGCGGTGCGTCTACGCCGACGGTTGCGGCCGCGTCACTCGCTCGAGCACGCGCTCGCTCGGCTCGGCGAAGCCGAACTTCCGGTAGAGATCGTGCGCGTCGCGCGTGTGCAGGTACCACTTCGTGCCCGCGAGAGGCCCCTCCTCGATGGAGAAACGGACGAGCTCGACGCCGAGCCCGCGTCCTCGGTGCTCCTCGAGGACGTAGACGTCCGCGAGGTACGACTGCACGTGCCCGTCCGAGATCGCGCGCGAGAACCCCACCTGCTCGCCCTCGTGGTAGAGGCCGACGACCCGGGCGGCGTTGTCGATGAGGGCGTCCTGCACGTCTCGCGGACGGCCCTCGGCCCAGTACGAGCCGACGAGGTACCCGTGGACTGCGTCGCGATCGATCCGACCGGCGTCGTCGTCGAGCTCGTAGCCGTCGCCGACGTCGCGCTTCATGCAGTGAGCGTCCGCAGGCGGAACCCGCCGTGGAACTCGTAGGACGCCACGACCACCGCGAGCGTGTCCCGGAGTGCACGCTCGCCGAGCCCGAGGCCCGTCGCGTCGCCGAGCGGGCTCCAGATGAGAGCCCGCATCGCCCGGAAGCCCTCGGGCGAGAGGAACACCGTCTCGTCGGGCGCGCACGGGGCGCACACCGCGCCGCCCGCGCGCGGCAGATAACCGATGAGCGGGTCGTCTCCGCCGCATTCCACACAGCTCTCCAGATGCGGCACGTACCCGGAGAGCCACAGGAGCTTGAGCTGGAAGGCGAGCGCGAGCGGATCGAGCCCGGCGCGACCCCTGGCCCCGGCGGGGATGGCGTCGACTGCGGAGAGAAATCGCGTCAGCGCCTCGAAGACGCGCTCGTTGCGCTCCTCTTCCACGAACAGCCGCAGCATCGCCTCGGCGCCGACGAGGCCGACCGAGAGGCGGTACGGATCCTCTCGGGTCGGGCGGTGCGCGTCGACGAGCGAGACACCGGTGACGGTGTGGAGCTCACCGGAGCCCTGATGGAGCATGAGCTCGACGTGCGAGAAGGGCTCGAGGCGCGCGCCGAAGCGGGACTTCGTCTTCCGCACGCCCTTGGCGATGGCGCCGATGCGTCCGCGCTCGGCCGAGTAGACGTGGAGGACGCGGTCGGCCTCCCCGAAGCGGAACGACCGCAGCACGACGGCCTCCGTCTTCACCGTCCGGCCCATGCGACGAGTGTAGGCACCGCGCATGCCGTACTCGCTCGTTGTAAGGCTCGCCTTACACGGAAGCGCTGGATCGTCTATCCTCCGCGCCGCATGACGACGACGCACCTGAACGCGCGGCGCTTCGCGACCGCTGGAGCGCTCGCGGCGACGCTCGCCCTCGCTTTCGGGGCGAGCACGACGTCCGCCGCCCCCTCCGCACGGGCACAGAGCGTGAATCTCGCGCCCACGAAGACGTACCTCCTGAAACACACGGCCGACCTCCGCGGATTCACGACGCAGTTCCGAGCCCAGGCGAACCGCTACTTCGCGCTCGCGAAGGCCGCCCGGCTCGACCACGCCGCGATGTGGCAGGGCAAGCGCTCGGACGTCTCGCGCGTGCTCTCGCGCTCGAAGGCCCTCTGGATCGAGGGCAACCCGTACTACGAGCAGGTCGAGGGCATCGTCGCCGGGACGCCGTCGCTCTCGGTCTACGACGTCATCCTCGACGCCGGGACGAGCGCGGCCGAGGACCCGGCCGGCGCCGTCCCGTTCGATCTCGAGCTGGCCGACGGCCGCGTGCTCCGCAAGCCGGGCAACCTGTTCAACCTCACCGAGGGGATGCTCTGGGGAACGCTGCCGCAGTACACCGCGAAGGGCGTCCGCGCCGATCTGAACGGCAACGGACGGATCGAGTTCGGCGAGGTCCTGCCGGACGCTGCGGTCTTCAAGGCCGCGGCCGACGCTTTCGTCCTCTACGCGGGGAAGCTCGACGCTTCAGCGCGTGCCTGGAAGCCGACGGCCTCCGATGCGTTCACGGCAGTCGTCGTGATGGTGCCGACGATGAGCGAGTACTTCGGCCAGTGGAAGGCTTCGCGGTTCGTGCTCGGCAACCGCGCGAAGGGCGACGCCTTCAACGTCGTGTCCAGGCTCTCCGACATCGGGGACATCCTCGGCGGGCTCCGCGTGATCTATGCGGGTATCCGCCCGGCGATCGCGACCGTCGACCCGCAGCAGGCGGCCCAGACGAAGCGAGAGCTCGACAGTCTCTGGTCGTTCGTCGCAAAGCTCCGCAAGCAGGAGCGCGCTGGCCGCCGGTTCACGCCGGAGCAGGCCGACACGCTCGGGCGCACCGCCCAGGAGCGCGCCTCGGCGATCGCAGGCCAGGTGACCCAGGCGGCCGCCCGACTGAAGGTGAAGATCGCGCAGTAGCGTGAGAGCGCTCGCAATCGCAACGGCCGTCGCGGCGAGCCTCGTGTTCGCCGCGTCCGCGTCCTCCGCCGACACGGCACCGTGGAAGGCTGCCGCGAACATCCAGCAGGCGCTGTCGGACGCGCAGGCCGACCTCGTGCTGGGAGACGGCGCGAGCGCGCGCTCGCGGATCGCTGCAACGAAGGGAGACGTCCAGCGGCTCCTCGGAACGAGCCGAGCCGCCGCGGCCACGTTCGCGATGGCCGAGCGGGCGGCGACGAGCGGTGACGAGGCCACTCTCGCCGGGGCGCGGAGCGAGCTCTGGACCGCGATCCTCGCGAAGGCGTTCGTCGAGGCGACCGACGCGGCGCGGAGCGGAGATGCTGCGACGGCACGCAACTGGCTCCTCGTCCGGGAGTTCCGCCCGCCGACGCGCTTCTCCCGGGCGAGCGACGATGCGACGGTCGCGCTCGATCGGCTCGAGGCCGGCGCGCTCGCGCCCCGTGGAGCCGCTGCCGCGCTGCGACACGACCTGCTCGACACGTACGACTACCGGCTGAGGACGGCGCTCGCCGACCTGCGGGAGGCACACCAGCTCGGGTACGCCGCGAGCACGGCGGAGCACGGAGCGCTCGCCCGCGGATACTGGGCGATCATCGAGCCCCTCTACCGGACACAGCGCGGACGAACCGAGGCAGCCTCGATGTCGAACGCGTTCGCCGCGATCGCGGCGGCCGCGTACGGTGGACGGCTCGCCTCCGCGGCCGTGAGACGTGTCGAGCACGGCCTCGAAGGGTTCCGAGCCGCCCCGTTGCGGGAGGACGAGCTCGTTCGGCGCGCGGGCCAGCTCGACCGCTTCCTGCAGCTCGTCCCGATCGAGTACGGCCGCGGTGTCTCGAACGGTCGCGTCACGCTCGACTTCGAGATCCAGGAGGCCGTCACGTTCCGCGACGGGGCCGAGACCGCCTACGAGGACATCCTGCCCACGCTGATCGCGACCGACGGCGCTGCCGCCCGCAAGCTCGGAGCTCACCTCGACGCCCTCGGGTCCGCGCTGGAGAACGCATCGCGCGGCGACGCGGTCGCTGCACCGGAGGAGATCGAGGCGACGACCGCCGCGGCTCTCGCGCTCGTGTCGGACCTCTACCCCGACCGCTGGAAGGCAGCCGCGAAGACCGCGGACTTCGACGTCATCGCGGCGACCCTCGACCGGCTCCAGGCCGCTGCAGCGGCAGGTGACTGGAAGGGCGCCGAGTCGGCCCGCCTCGAGGCCTACGGCGTCTTCGAGCTCGGCCCGGAGCAACGGCTGCGAGGTCTTGCACCGTCCCTCTTCCAGGAGGTCGAGGGGTACTTCTGGTACGGGCAGGACGGCCTCGACGGGCTCGTTCAGCTCATCTCGCGGCGGGCGACGGATTCGGAGCTCGCCGAGGCGCGCGCGGCGCTCGATGACGCGCTCGCACGCTCGGAGCAGCAGATCGGGGACGGGCCGCAGTCGAACGTCTCCGTGATCACGAACGCCGCGATCATCGTCTTCCGGGAGGGCCTCGAGGCCGTCCTCATCCTCGCGGCGCTGATGGCCAGCCTCGTGGGCCCACGGGGGCAGCTGCGCCGACCGATGCTCGCGGGAGTCGGGCTGGCGCTCGTCGCGAGCGCGTTCACGTGGATCGTCGCGCAGACGGTGCTGACGTCGTTCGCCGGCTACGGCGAGCGACTCGAGGCGATCGTCTCGCTCGTCGCGATCGGCGTGCTGCTCCTGATCCTCAACTGGTTCTACCACCGGGTGTACTGGCAGGAGAACCTCCAGAACCTCCACCAGCGCAAGCGCCGGATTCTCTCCGGCTCCGGGAGCTCGATCGTCACCGGCGCTGGTCTCGGCCTCGTGCTCCTCGGCTTCACGAGCGTGTACCGCGAGGGGTTCGAGACGGTCCTCTTCCTCCAGGCGATGACGCTCGAGGCAGGCGCACTGACCGTGCTCCAGGGCGTCGCGCTGGGATTCGCCGGAGTCCTCGGCGTCTTCGTGCTCGTCGTGGCGCTCGAGCGACGGCTCCCGCACAAGAAGATGCTCGTCGCGACCGGGCTCCTCATCACGTGGGTGCTCGTCGTCATGGTCGGCACGACCGTGCAGACGATGCAGAAGGTCGGCTGGGTCGCAGTGACGCCGATCGAAGGGCTCGAGCTGCCGTACTGGGCGGGCCTCTGGCTCGGCCTCTTCCCGACCTGGCAGGGGATCGGCGCGCAGACGGCAGCCGCTCTCTTCGTGGTCGGGAGCTACTTCGCGGCCGAGGCTCTCAGGAAGCGCCGTCGTGCGCGCCTCGTGGCGGCGACCGCCACACCCGACGTCGTCTCATTCCCCACGGAGCCAGGCGACGTCCGGCTCCCAGCCGTCGATCACGTCGCCGAGCCCTTGGCGACGCGCTAGCGCCTCGACGTCGCGGAACGTCCGTCGCTGCTCGTCGGGATCGCCCGCACGGATCGCGGCGAGCCGCTCGAACAGGAGGTCGGCCGCGAACGCGGGGTCCTCCAGCGGGCGCCGCTCGAGCTCGTAGCGCAGGAACCTGTTGAACGGCCGTACACGGCCCTCGACCGCGAAGAGGAAGTCGAGCAGCGCGGCGATCGACTCGGCGGCATCGAGCCGCCCTTCCTGGACCAGGCTGCTGCGCTCGTTCTTCGCCGCCCGGTAGAGGTAGTTCACGTAGTCGTCGAGCCGCTCGGCTGCGAGCGCCTTCGCCGCGTCGGGCGGGAGCGTGCCCTTCTCCCGGACGAGACGCGCGACCGTCCCGTCGGGATCGTCGACGGCGACCTCCGCGTCGACGTAGCGGTACCGATCCCACTCGGAGGGCGATCCGATCGCTCCGGCGTCCTCGAACTCCGAGAGCGAGAGGACGACGACCTCGACGCGCGAGCCGTGCCGCGTCGCATAGCGCTCTCGGCAGTCGCCGGCGACGGCGTCGCGAACGACGAGGCGCACGTCCCAGTCGGCCTCCTCCGTGACGGCGTAGCCGCGTCCGCGCGAGCCCGTGAGGACGAGGCCGACGACCGCATCGTCGGTACGGGCGACCTCCACGAGCTCCTCGTAGGTCATTCCGGAAGGGGCTGGCAGTAGGGGCAGAACCAGGTTCCGCGGCCGCCCACGCGCGTCTTCGAGATGGTCGTGCCACAGCGGTCGCACGGCTCACCGTCGCGTCCGTAGACGCGGAACTCCTCCTGCATCGAGCCGGCGGCGCCGTCCGGCGCGGCGTAGTCACGAAGCGTCGAGCCCTGACGGTCGATCCCGGCGCGCAGCGTCGCGCGGATGGCGCGGGTGAGCCGAGTCACCTCCTCGTTCGCGAGGCCGTTCGCGGGCCGCAGCGGGTTGAGACGCGCGCGCCAGAGCGCCTCGTCCGCGTAGATGTTCCCGAGTCCGGCGACAACGCGCTGATCGAGGAGCACGGCCTTCAACGGTGCCTTCCGGCGCGCGAGCTGCGGTGCGAGCCAGCGTGTGGAGAAGCGCGGCCCGAGCGGCTCGGGGCCGTTCTTCGTCGTGAGGTAGGGCTCGAGCTCCCCGCCCTCGAGGACGAGCCACGTCCCGAAGCGACGGACGTCGCGATAGACGAGGCGCGAGCCGTCGTCGAGCTCGAGCATCGCGCGCTCGTGGGACGCG
>DASTWH010000040.1:0-4443 GCA_035758735.1 Gaiellaceae bacterium | reverse complement strand
AGGGCAACTTCTACTCGAACGGCGTCCTCGGGAGCATCGTGCCGGTCGCGACCGGGATCGCGCTCGCGGAGAAGCGGAAGGGGACGGGCGCGGTCTCGACCGTGTTCCTCGGGGACGGCACCCTCGGCGAGGGCGTCACGTACGAGTCGCTGAACATCGCCTCCCTCTGGCAGCTGCCGGTGCTGTTCGTCGTCGAGAACAACCACTACGCGCAGTCGACCCCCGTCGAGCTCGAGCTCGCGGGCTCGATCGCCGCCCGTGGCGCCGCCTTCGGTGTCGAGGTCGACGAGCTCGACACGACCGACGTCGAGGCCGTCCACGAAGCGGGAGGGCGAGCCGTCGGCCGGATCCGGGAAACGGGAGCGCCGTACTTCCTCGTGCTGAACACGTACCGCTTCAGCCCGCACTCGAAGTCGGACGACCAGCGCGATCCGACCGAGATAGAGGAGCGGCGAACGCGCGATCCGCTGCTCCTGGCGGGCGCGCGGCTCTCCGACGACGAGCGCAGGGCGATCGAGGAGCGCTGCGAGGAGCGGCTCGCCGAGACGGTCGAGGCCGCAGACTCCGCGCCTGCGGCCACTCCGGGGGTGGCGGCTTGAGCACGACCGCCGGGGGCAAGCGCGGCGTCCAGGTCCTGAACGAGACCCTGCACGAGATCTTCGCCGCGCGCGACGATGTCGTCCTCTTCGGAGAGGACGTGCTCGATCCGTACGGCGGTGCCTTCAAGGTCACGGCTGGCCTGTCCGACGCGTACCCGGACCGCGTGCTCACGACGCCTATCAGCGAGGCGTCGCTCTTCGGGGTCGCCGCGGGTATGGCCCTCCGCGGACAGCGGCCGATCCTCGAGATCATGTTCGGCGACTTCATGGCGCTCGGCCTCGACCAGGTCGTCAACGGGATCTCGAAGTTCCGGGAGATGTACGACGACCAGGTGACGGTTCCCCTCGTCGTGCGCGCGCCCATGGGGGCACGTCGCGGCTACGGGCCGACGCACTCGCAGTCGCTCGAGAAGCTCCTCCTCGGGATCCCGAACATCGTGGTCGTCGCGGCGAGCGAGTGCCACGACGTCGGCGCGTTGCTCGCGGCCGCGGTGGAGGACGAGCGGCCCGTGTTCTTCATCGAGAACAAGCTGCTGTACGGCCGCACGATCCGCCGCCCGGAGGACGGGCACGTCGGTGAGCTCGCGGCGCGCGAGTCGCCCGGGCCGTACCCGGCGCTCACGTTTTCGGCCACGGACTTCGACGAGGGTTCCGCGACGGTCGTCACGTACGGAGGGATGCTCCCGATCGTGCTCGACGCGGTCACGGAGCTCGTACTCGAGCACGAGATCTTCTGCGAGGTGGTCGCGTTGTCCCAGCTGGTCCCGATGGAGCTCGATGCCGTGCTCGAATCCGTTGCGCGGACCGGCGCGCTCGTGACCGCCGAGGAGGGGACGCTCACGGGAGGATTCGGCGCCGAGATCGCCGCCCGCATCCAGGAGGCGGCCTGGAGCGATCTTCGCGCACCGGTGCAGCGGGTCGCGGCGCGCGACGGGATCATCCCGTCTGCGCGCCCGCTCGAGGACGCCATGCTCCCGAGCGTCGACGACGTCGTCGAGGCCGTGATGTCGCTCGAGGGCTCGCGCTAGTGCTCGAGATCGTCCTCACGCGCGAGGACGCCAACACGGAGTACGCGCTCGTCGCGGAGTGGCTCGTCCAGGACCGCTCGGAGGTCGTCGCCGGCCAACCGGTCTGTGTGGTCGAGACGACCAAGGCCACCGTCGAGGTCGAGTCGCCGGGCGCGGGAACGATCGTGCAGCTCTACGGCGAGGAGGTCGAGGTCGAGCTCGGGAAGACCATCGCGTTCGTCGCGGAGACCGCCGAGGAGCTCGCGTCGATCGACGCCGACGCCGAGGCGAAGCCGGCGCCGAAGCCGGGCGCCGGCGACCGCAAGGCGACGAGGAAGGCGGTCGAGCTCGCGGAGCTGCACGGCGTCGACCTCGCGGACATCGACAAGCGCGGGTTCGTCACCGAGAAGGACGTCGAGGAGCTGATCGCGCGACGAAAGGCCGCCGACGCACCGGCCGCGAGCCCGGCACTGGCGGGTGTGTCGACGGACGGCGTCTCGCTGCCCGCGACCTTCGATCTGGACACGGATCGTGGTGCTCTCGACGCCGCCTTCGTCGAATCGCTCGAGCGCGAGGCGTTTCGCGCGCTCTCCTCCGAGGACAGGGTCGCGGCGCTGCGCGAGGCCGGTGCCGAGATCGGCGACGGCGTAGACCTCGGCGAGGGCTCGCTCCTCGTCGCGCCCCGGGTGGTGATCGAGGACGGTGTCAGGCTCGGGCCGCGTGCGACCGTCGTCTGCGAGGAGGTCGTCTCGATCGGCGAGCTGTCGCAGTTCGGCCCGGACCTCGAGCTCCGCTGCCGGCGCGCGTTCCTCGGTGCCGGAATCTGGGGAGGACGCTCGGTTCGCTTCGGCGGCGGTGGTCATCGAGACCCGTGGGCGACCCTGGCCGTCGGCGATCTCGCGTTCGTGGGCGACGAGGCGTTCGTCAACGTCTGCCGGCCGGTGCTGATCGGCCGCGAGGTCTTCCTGACCATGCGCTCGCTGATCGTCACGCACAACATCGGCCACTCGATCCTCGAGGGGTTCGAGAACCGCTTCGCGCCGGTCGTCCTCGAGGACCGCTCGCAGGTCGGTCTCGGCGCCGTCCTCTACGCCGGCTCTCGTGTGGGGCGCGAGTCGATCGTTGCGTCGAACTCGTACGTCGTCGGGGACATCCCGGCCGGCTCGTTCGCCATCGGCGTCCCTGCGAAGGTGACAGGAAGCTCGAGCCACAAGCTCTCCGACGGTCGGCAGCGCGACCTCGCGCGACGTTTCGTCGACGACCTGCACGAGCTTCTCGCCCTGCGTGGGCATGCCGTTTCCGCGATCGAAGACGATGGCTTCGAGGTCGAGGGAACGCGTGTTGCATTCGTCCAGAGCTATCGCGGCGGCATCGCAGCGCCCGCTGTCGTGCTTGCCCTCGACGTGCGCGGCGGCGTCGAGGACGGCGTCGCCGTGATCGACCTGCTCGGCCGGCGAGTGCACGGCACGGGCGGTGTCGTCCTGGACTCGGTGCGCGAGTTCTGCCGCAAGCGCGGGATCAAGCTCGAGCCTGGACCCTGGGGCTATCCCGGCGGCCTGATCTAGGAGCCGACACACCCTCCGAGGGATTCTCGGAATCACCCTGGTAATTGGTTCCTTTTGGTACTAGGCTCTGCCCGTTTCGAGGGGACGAGGACCGAAAGCGAGGGCACGGGTGGTTCGGAGGGCGCAGGTCGTGCTGGGGCTTGCCGCACTCGTTGCCGCTGCGTTCGCTTCGACATCCGCTGGTCAGACGGCGCCGACGACCTCGCTCCGTCCTGACGCGAGGTCGCCGCTTCTTACAAGGGCGATCGCGGTGCAGAGGAGTCAGGCCGCATCCTGGCGGATCGCACCGGGGATCGTCGGCAGCGGAGTCGGGCTGACGCCGGGCGGTCAACCGGTGATCGAGGTCTTCACCACCCGACCGGGGCTCACGCTCCCCGAGATGCTCGGCGGCGTCCGGGTTCACGCTGTCGTCACCGGGATGATCGTGGCGCGGTCGGCGACGCTCCGGTATCCGCGACCCGTTCCGATCGGCGTCTCCACCGGCCTCGCGGACTTCGCGACGGGCACCCTCGGGGCGAGGGTGACGAACGGCACGAACGTCTACGTGCTCTCGAACAACCACGTCCTCGCCGGAGTCGACATGGCGAACATCGGCGATCACATCCTGCAACCCGGGCCGATCGAGGACGGCGGCGTCGATCCGGACGACCTCATCGCGACGCTCGCGGACGCCCAGCAGATCGACTTCTCGGGAGCTCCGAACACGATGGACGCCGCGATCGCGCTCACCACGACGGCGGACGTCGGCACCGCGACGCTGCCCGACGGGTACGGTTCACCGAGCTCGACGACGCAGCCTGCAGCCGTCGGTATTCCGGTTCAGAAGTACGGGCGCACGACCGGGTACACGACCGGGTCCGTCAACGCGGTCAACGTGGACGTCGACGTCTGCTACTTCCCGCTGACCGAGACGATCTGCTTCCCGGGCTTCGAGGCCCACTACGCCAACCAGTTCTCCGTTCCCGACGGATCGGTCCCCTTCAGCGCCTCCGGCGACTCGGGATCGCTCCTCGTCACGCAGGGATCGAACAACCCCGTCGGCCTGTTGTTCGCAGGCGGCGAGGGGCTGACCATCGCCAATCCGATCGACCCGATTCTGCAGCGCTTCGACGTTACGATCGACGGCGCGCCCTCCGGGCCGAGCCCGCCCGGCGCTCCCACCGGCCTGAACGCACTCGCGGGCGACGGGCAGGTCTCGCTCTCGTGGACGGCGCCGACATTCGACGGGGGCTCGCAGATCTCCGGCTACACGGTGTACCGCGACACGAGCCC
>DASTWH010000005.1:0-7301 GCA_035758735.1 Gaiellaceae bacterium | reverse complement strand
CGAACTCGGCGAGTGCGCGCTTCCACGCCTCGTTCGCCCGCTGCGTGGCGTCGCGCGCGCCGGCATCGGTCCACTGGCCGAAGTTGGACCAGTCGGACACCAACGGCGCGTAAAACGCCGTCCGGTAGCGCTGCAATGTGTGCTCGCCGCCGAAGAAATGGCCGCCTGGAGGCGTTTCTCCGATTGCGTCCAGCGCGATCTCGTCGTCGTCGACGACCAGCGGCTGGAACGTCTCCGCGAGCATCTGCAGGACCTCGACGTCGAGGACGAACTTCTCCTTCGAGGCAGTCAGACCACCCTCGAGCCAGCCGGCTGCGTGGATCAGCATGTTGCAGCCACCCAGGACGGCGCCGAAGAGGCTCAGCATCGTCTCGTACATCGCCTGGCTGTCGACGGCATTCGACGCGTTGGGGGCGGACGAGCGATACGGCAGACCGACGTGCCGTGCCAGCTGCCCGCTCGCCACGGCTGCCTTGAAGTACTCGGGCGTCCCGAAAGCGGGCGCACCCGACTTCATGTCGACGTTGGACGTGAACGCGCCGTACATGACCGGTGCACCCGGCCGCACGGCCTGGGTCAGGGTGATGCCGGCCAGAGCCTCCGCGTGCTGCAGCGTGAGTGCACCGGCGAGCGTCACCGGGGCCATCGCCCCGGCAAGGGTGAACGGCGTGACGACCGAGAGCTGACCGGCGGCCGCGAAGTCGATGAGCCCCATGCACATCGGGATGTCCAGCTGCCGCGGCGAGTTGCTGTTGATCACGGTGTAGCAGCGAGGTGCGGCTGCGAACGCCTCCGCGTCGACGCCGTGCGCGATTCGGGTCATCTCGAATCCGTCCGCCACCTGGCCGCGGCCGCGTGAATAGAGAAACGGCGCCTTGTCCGTCAGCGTGAGATACGCGAGCCCGGACTGCAGGTGCCGGAACGGGAGGTCGACGTCCTGTGGCTCCACGCAGGGACCGGTGACGTGCAGGACGTCGTAGTGCTGCGTGAGTCGTACGAGGTCGCGGAAGTCGGCCAGGTTCCCGACTCGCTTACCTCCGTCGAGATCGCTGACCGCCGGCGGGCTGCTCACGGGCACGGTGGCCAGGTGTCGATCGCCGAGTGTGACCGTGCGTTCCGGTGAGCGCCCGAGCAGCTCGAACGAGCTCGGCGCTGTCGTCGTCGCGTGCTCGACCAGCTCCGGATCGAAACGCACGAGCTGCGACTCCTCGTCGACGGTCGCACCGCCGGCTCGCAGTATCTCGCGAGCCTCGGGGAGAAGCACGCGGATCCCGTGATCGCTGAGGATCTCGAGCGCCGCGCGATGGAGGTGCTCGACCTCGTCGCGGCTCAGGAGCTCGATCGGCGGGAAGGGGTTCGTCAGCGTCCGGTAGACGAGGGACCGCCGTTCCTGCACAGTCGACGTCGCCCGCGAGCCGCGGCGCCGCTCGCGTCCTCGACGCTCGGTCACTCGCTGCGCGCCGTCTTCATCGACGGGGACCCTAGATGCTTGGCGCGGCCACCTCGGATGAGCCGTGCAGCTCTTCCGCGTAGGTCATCCCGACCCGGCGCATGCCGCGGGGGCCGGCCTCGTAGTGCCCCATCCGCCAGAGCGCCGGCGAGTAGAAGTGGATGGACGTCGCCGGTGGTGCCCCAGGCCCTGGGTGTCGGACACCGTGGATGTCGGATGCGTCGAAGTCGAAGCGGCCGCCGGCAGCGTGCTCCGTCGTCCGCTCTCGCACCCAGCCGTCCTCTTCCACTCGAAACCAGTCCTCGTACAGCGTTCCTTCGCACACGCAGACCGCACCCGACGAGCGATCGTGGTCGTGGTACCCGGTGTTCTGACCTTCGACCCAGCAGATGAGCCAGACGTCCAGGTTCGGGTCGCGGTAGAGCTGCTGGTAGAAGCGAGCGTCCGCGTCGTGACGCGCGTGCTGCTGCCAGAGGTGTCGTGTTACCGCCAGCTCTGCCGCGAGCTCGGACATCGTCGGACGGTCGAGGTCGGTGTCCGGAGGGACACGTTCGCGAATCCAGGTCGCGAGATCGCTCACGCTAGGAGTCGGGAGGGTGTGTCCGTTTGGAGAACGTGGACCACAGCATCTCCGAAACCGCGGACGGCATCCAGTGTCGGGCCTGGGTCGACGACCGGCGTGTCGCTCCCATAGGCAAGCTGGCCGACACCGAATGTCTCGATGCAGAGCTCCATCGCGCGCCGTCCATGCGTCGATACCTCGAAGAACGTGTTCGGATCGAGCGCGGAGCGGACATCGACGCCGCGTCGGGCGAGCCGCTCGAGCTGGAAGGGGCCGCCGCCGCCGAGCATGGCGAAGAGGACCCGCAGCGTCGGCCACCGCTCGCGGCCGATCGCCAGCCACGCGAGGTACGCGGACTGCATGCGCGCCGGATAGCCCGTCACCCACTCCCACCACGGCGGCCGCGTCGAGTCGGCCGGACCGCCGATGTCCGGGTGCACGAACACCGTTGAGCCTGCCGCCGCGGCCCGGTCGAGCAGAGGCGCCGAGCGCTCGAACGCCTCGAACGTCGACGACCCCAGCGAGACACCGACGAAGCCCGACCGCACGTCCGTCGGCGAGAACGCGAGGAAGCGTCCAGCGCTCGCAGCGACGACGGCCCGTACGGAGTCGACCCATGCCTGCTCGAGCTCGCTGCGCTCCTCGACCGGGAGCAGGTCGAGCCCGAGGCTCGGCTGCAGCGAGAGCACCGCGACGTCGAGCCCGTACCGGCCGAGCTCCTCGATCCGGCGCCCAGGGTCATGGTCGTGGAGATCGACTGGGAATCTCCCTTCGTCGGTGATCAGGTCGCTCTGCACGAGGTGTGGTGGTCGAGTGCGCGCTCGGAGGGCCGCGACGAAGGCTTCGGGCCACAGGTGCTGATGAAGGTCGTAGGTCGTCATCTGGTCTCTTGCCGCCGATCCGAGGCGCATAGAGTGGCGCAGATGCACGGCGCTCGCTCGGAAGCCCCTCCCTGCGAATGACGGTCGTCCTCACGGGGACGACGCTCACGCTCGCCGACGTCGTTCGGGTGGCACGTCAGAGGGAGCGCGTCGAGCTCGACGCCGGCGCGCTCGAGCGCATGAGCGCATCGCGCGATGTCGTGGACGCCGCCCTGGCGAGAGGCGACCAGGTCTACGGCTTCTCGACCGGGGTCGGCATGCGCAAGCTCTTCGCGATCGAGGAGGATCAGGCCCGCTTCAACCGGCTCCTCATCCAGGGCCACCTCGTTGCCCAGGGGCCGACGGCTTCGGAGGACGTCGTTCGAGCGACGGTGTTGAAGCTCGCGAACATGCTCGCTCGCGGAACGAGCGGGGCACGCGCAGAGCTCGCCCAGAGGCTGGTCGAGGCGCTCAACGACGGGTTGGCGCCGTCGGTGCGCACGCTCGGCTCCGTGGGCCAGGCCGACCTCGGACCGAACGCCGACCTCGCGCACGGGCTCCTCGACGGGTTCGAGCTCGCCGCGGGTGAGGCGCTCGTGCTCGTCGACAACAACGCGTTCTCGACGGGGCTCGCCTCGCTCGCGGTCGTGGACTGCGGCACGCTGCTGGACGGGCTCGAGGTCGCGGGGGCACTCGATCTGGAGGGATTCGCCGCGAACCTCAGCGTTCTCGACCCGGCCATCGCCGACGCTCGGCCCTACCCGAGCCTCGCCCAGACGATCGATCGGCTCCGAATGCTCCTCGACGGCAGCTCGTTGTGGCGCGAGCGACCGCGGAACCTCCAGGATCCGCTGACGTTCCGCACGCTCCCGCAGGTGCTCGCCGCGACGCGCGACGCTCTCGATTACACCAACGGAGTGCTCGCCGTCGAGCTGAACGCGCATCAGGGAAACCCCGTCGTCTCGTCTGAGGCCGGCAGGGTCGTCCCGGCCGGGAACTTCGACGCCGTACCGCTTGCCGCCGCGCTCGACTTCCTCCGCATCGCGCTCGCTCCCGCCCTGACGAGCGCGGGTGAGCGTGCGCTGAAGCTGCTGCAGGCATCGCTCACAGGGCTGCCGGAGGGGCTCGCCGCGCGAGCGCACCTTGCAGAGCCGGCGCTGAGCGAGCTGGGAGCGGCCGTGCAGGGAATCGTCGCGGAAGCACGCCTGCTCGCACACCCCGTCTCCTTCGAGCTCGCGAGCACGACCCAGCACGAGGGGATCGAGGACCGGACGACGATGGCGCCGCTCGCCGCGCGGCGCCTCGCCGAGATGGTCGAGCTCGGCGCGCGGGTCGCGGCCATCGAGTTGGTCATCGCCGCTCAGGCCGTCGATCTGCGCGGGCCGCCGGAGCTCGGCGCCGGCACCGGTCGCGCCCATGCGCTCGTCCGGGAGCGCGTTCCGTTCACGGATGCGGGCGAAGCGGTCCCGCCCGACCTCGAGCCCGTCGCAGACCTCGTCCGATCGGGCGAGATCGCCTACGGCTCGTGAGCGAGGGCCGCGGAGAGCTCAGGGCTCGGCGGAGAGACCTCGTCCGCGAGGCCCACGAGCCGGTGCAGCTCGCCGTCGACGATCTCGTAGTGACCGATCTCACGCAGGGGTGGGGAGTACACGTGGATCGTCACGGCTCCCGGCTCATGGTCGACGCGATGGATGCCCGTGGCGGGTGCCGAGAACGACTCGCCCGCACCGAACTCGTGCGCGCGGCGTGGTCTACCGACCGCGAGCCCTTCGCTGACGGCGCGTCCGGCGAGCACGTGGACCCCGACGCACGAGCCGCCGTGGTCGTGAAATCCGGTATCGCGCGACGCCCACCACTGATTCAGCCAGCCCTCCGAATGCTCGTCGCGCCAGAGGAGCTCGAACGATCCGTCCCCGTCGCGCTCGAGGGCATCGACCTCGACGAGCTCGGCAGCCGCGCGGGCGAGCTCCATGCACTCCTCCGGCGTAAGGTCGCGATCGCGGAGCGCGAGAGCTTCGAAGCGCGCCTGGTCGGTCACGGAGGCATTCTGCACCGTCGCCAGGTCTCGCGACGGTCAGCTCGATGAGCCGGATCGCCCGCATCGAGGCGTGGCCGGCGAATGCTCCGCTCGAGGCGACCTACCTCATGTCGACCGGGACCGTTCCGGGCATCAGCCGCACGATCGTCCGCGTCACCACGGAGGACGGCCTTGTCGGGCTCGGAGAGAGTGCGTCGACGACCGATGCCGAGGTACTCCTGGGCGAGCTCGGACAAGCATTCGTCGGACGGGAGACCGACGCCGTGCGCGACGAGCTGTCGCCCGTCCCGCTGTCGCGGCCGGAGCATCGAACGGACGGGCAGGTGGTCATCCATACGCCGTACACCGGACTCGAGATCGCGCTCTGGGACATCGCCGCGCGCGAAGCCGCAGTTCCGCTGCACGAGCTCATCGGCGGCAGCTGCCGGAGCACGGTCGCCTTCTCCGAATACTTCGCGTACCGCCCGGGCCGCGACGAGACACCAGCGGACATCGCGGCGTATTGCGCGCGCATGGCCGAGCAGCACGGGTCGTCGGTCTTCGAGGGCAAGGTGGCAGCCGCGCCGCTCGAGGAGGACGTCCGGATGGTCTCCGAGATCCGCGCGGCCATCGGCACCGATCCCGAGCTCCGGCTCGATGCGAACATGGGATGGAGACCAGAGACGGCCAGGCGAGCGCTCGAGCTCCTCGAGCCTTTCGCGATCGCGAACCTCGAAGAGCCGGTTGCCTCGTTCGCCGACATGGCCGACCTGCGGCGACGCACGACCATCCCGTTCTCCGCTCACACCCCCGACGTCGAAGAGGCGGCGCGGCTGGGAGCTCCGGACACGATCGTGGTCGGCCTCGGGCCGTTCGGGGGGATCGTGGGCACGCGGCGTCTCATCGCCGCCTGCGAGGAGGCGGGGATCGGCTTCTGGTTCTACAGCGGCGACTTCGGCATCGCGACCGCCGCATATCTCCAGATCGCCGCGGCAACCCCGTACGTGACCGAACCCAGCCAATCGCTGCTCAGGTGGACGACGGACGACGTCATCGTGGGTGGGCCGTTCTCGCCCGAGGACGGCGTCGTCGCGGTTCCCACCGGCCCGGGTCTAGGGGTCGAGCTCGACGAGGTCGCGCTCCGCCGCTGCGTCGAGCGCTACGAGCGGGACGGCGCCTACGAGTTCTACACCGGCGGCCCCCTCCCGCGGTTCTAGCTCGCTACGGCTGCGCCGCCCCGTGGTGGCGGCACTCCTCGCACGCCCCGCGGAGGACGACGTCGTGTGCCGCGACGGCGTATCCGCGTCCGTCCGCGACGCGCTCGATCGCCGACTCGAGGCCCGGGTCCTCGAATGGCTCGACCTTCCCGCAGTCGTCGCACACGAGATGGTGGTGATGATCGCCTCCGGCATGTGCCGGCTCGAAGCGCGCGACGCCGTCGCCGAGATCGATCCGCTGGACGAGACCGAGAGCGTCCATTCCCTCGAGCGCGCGGTACACGCTCGCTATGCCGACGCTGCCCCCGCGAGCGCGCACTTCCTCGTGGATCTCCTGCGCCGAGAGGCAGCAGTCCTGTTCGCCGAGGAGCTCCACGACGAGCCGACGTGCGCCGCCGCTCCGGCCGCTCGCCTCCCGCAGTCGCTCGAGGGCGCTCGTGCTCCACGTCATGCTGATAATGATACCTGTTCTCACTACGTGCTACCGTCGCGGCATGCGGACGCTCGCCGTCGCCTTCCTCCTCGCCTTGCCCGTGGTCGCGCTCGCGGGGTGCTCGGACGACGAGTCGGACGCTCGACCGACGATCGTCGCGTCGTTCTACCCCCTCGCCTGGGCTGCCGAGGGCGTGGCCGGCGAGGACTACCGGGTCGTCAACCTCACGCCGCCGGGCGTCGAGCCGCACGACATCGAGCTCACCCCGAGCGACGTCCAGACGATCGACGATGCCCGGCTCGTCGTCTATGTCGGCGGCGGGTTCCAACCGGCTGTCGAGGACGCCGTCGCGTCGCGTGACGGCCGCTCGCTCGATGTGCTGGACGGCAGCTCGGATCCACACATCTGGCTGGACCCGGTTCGATTCGCGCGTTCCGTCGCCGGCATCGCCCGAACCCTCGGGGACATCACCGCGGCGCGGCCTGCGCTCCGTCGGCTCCAACGGCTCGACTCCGAATATCGCGTCGGCCTCGGAGAGTGCGACCGCCGCGTGATCGTCACGACGCATGCCGCGTTCGGTGAGCTGGCGGCGCGCTACGGCTTGACGCAGATCTCCCTGGCCGGCTCGTCGCCCGAGGCCGAGCCGCGTCCGCGCGAGCTCGAAGATTTGGTCGACGAGGTCCGTGCATCGGGCACGACGACGGTCTTCACCGAGCCGCTCGTCTCCAGCGAGGTCGCCGAGACCGTGGCGCGCGAGGCCGG
>DASTWH010000403.1:0-6209 GCA_035758735.1 Gaiellaceae bacterium | reverse complement strand
GGGGAGTCGCCTGGGTGGCGACACGGCATCCCGAGCGTCCCGTGCCTGAGGGCGGCGATCCTGGAGTCATCGCCCGTTTCGAGCTGCCGGCGGACGAATAGCGGATTCGGCCGGGTCACCCTTTGGTGGGCTTACGGGAAGCGTTCGCCCGCTTACCGTCAGCCACATCTAGCCGAAGGGGGCCGCCGTGCAGATCGTGCAGAGATCCGATCGCTCGCTCGGGCGATCGTTGCGCGTGCTGGTACTGCCTCGTGCGATCGGGACGCGCCACGTCGATCTCCCGGCGGACTGGGCGCGAGCGCACGAGGACGTGGTCGTCGCGTTCGACCGCTTCAGCCCGACCAACTGGCAGGCGCATCTCGTCAGCGCGGACGGCGACGTCCTGCTGGCGTTCCCGTGGCACGACCACGCCGACGAGATCCTGCTCCGGTGGAACAGCAAGGAGTTTCCGCTCCACGCAGACGAGGAGTGGAGCGCCCTCGTCGAGGGCTGGTGGGCGTGGGTGCACGCCGACGGCACGCACGTGTACCTGGCGGAGTGCGACGCGGACGAGCTGGGCCGCATCGGGCGAGGTCGCAAGCTCCAACACGACTCCCCCGGCCTCGTGACGGTCGACGGCGTCGCGTTCAGCTGGAACCGGGTGCCGCGTGTCGCCTACGAGCGAGCGTGGCAGGACGCGATCGACACGTGTCGAGCGGGACGTCCCTCACCGGTCGGCGAGTGGATCTCCGACGATCCGGCGGACCGGCGGATGCTCCTCCGCGGCTAGCTGGAGGGACACGTCGACGCTAGAGGACGAACTCGTCGGCGACGGTCAGCGCCTTGTCCAGGATCGCGATCCCCTCGTCGAGCTCCTCGATGGTGATGTTCAGCGGCGGACAGACCATCACCATGTTCCAGCGCGTCATCAGATAGAGCCCGTCGTCCAGAGCAGCCCTCACCATCCGCGTGACGGGCGTCAGTTGCTGCGGGGTCGGATTGAAGGGAACGAGCGGCTCGCGCGTCTCGCGGCTCTTCACCAGCTCGAGGCCCCACAGGCACCCGAGCCCCCGCACGTCTCCAATTGACGGATGGCGCTCCTGAAGCCCGCGGAGCCGGCGCTCGAACTCGGGACCCATCGCCGCCGCGTGCTCGACGATCCGTTCATCGCGGAACGTCTCGATCGACGCGATCGCCGACGCACACGCGAGCGGGTGCCCGCTGTAGGTGAGGCCGCTGGCGAAGTACTTGTCGCGCACCCAGTCGGCGATGTGCTCCCTGAAGATCATCGCGGCCAGCGGGACGTAGCCCGAGTTGATGCCTTTGGCGACGACGAGGATGTCGGGAACGACGTCCCAGTGCTCGCAGGCGAACCACTTTCCCGTGCGACCGAAGCCCGCGATGACCTCGTCGCAGATGAGCAGCACGCCGTGACGGTCGCAGACCTCGCGGATCGATTGGAGATAGCCGTCAGGCGGGACGATGACTCCGTTCGGCCCGACGACGGTCTCGAGGACGACCGCGGCAACATTGCCGGGCCCCTCGTACTGCAGCAGTTCCTCGAGGTGTGGCCCGCCGCTGCAGACGGGACACGGATCCGGATGACCGACCGGGCAGCGGTAGACATAGGGATCCAACATCCGGGCGACTCCAGGCATTCCCGGCTCCGCGGGCCACCTGCGCGGATCACCCGTGAGCGTTATCGCGCCGGCAGTTGCGCCGTGATACGAGCGGTACCGGGCGATGATCTTGTGACGCCCCGTGTACCAGCGCGCGAGCTTGATCGCGTTTTCGTTCGCCTCCGCTCCGCCGCTCGTGAAGAACGACATCGTCAGGTCGCCGGGCGTGACCTCCGCGAGCAACCGCCCCAGCCGCGAACGTGACTCGCTGGCCATCGGCGCGCCGATCGTGCAGAGCCGCTTCGCCTGCTCCGTGATCGCGTCGACGATCCTCGGATGCTCGTGCCCCAGGGCGAGATTCACGAGCTGCGAGGCGAAGTCGAGGTAGCGCTTGCCGTCGTAGTCCCAGAAGTAGCGACCTTCACCCCCCGCGACCGCGATCGGGGAGATCGCGTCCTGCATCGACCACGAGTAGAGGACGTACTGCTTGGCGTCTTCGACGATGGTCCGACCAAGCTCTGCGTCGACCTCGACGCTCACCATGCCTCGATCGTATCGCGCATGATGCTCACGCTCACGTCGTCGCCCGAGGAGGTGCCCGTGGAACGGTTCAGCTTCGCCCCTGAGGTCGCATTCGTGCCGCGGGGAGATCTGCTCGAGGACGTGACGGTTGCGCCGCTCACACGACCCGCCGTCGACGGATCAAGCATGCAGGCAGCGATCTTTCGCTTCGCGCCGGGCGGCCGGCTCGTTCGACATCCGGCGACGATCCCGCAGATCCTGGCCGTGCTCGAAGGGTCGGGAGACGTGAGCGGCGCGGATGGGGTCTCCGAGCCGATCGCAGCCGGTGAGGCGGTGTTCTGGGCGCAGGGAGAGGAGCACGAGACGAGCTCCGCGGTCGGGCTGACGGCACTGATCATCGAGGGCGAGGATGTGGATCGGTTCCGCAAGCGCCCTTAGTGGTCTCGCCGTGATCGGTCCGGCGCTCGTCGCCATCGCCGTCGGTTGCGCGCGCGAGGCCGAACGTCCCGTTCCCACCGGGCTCGTCGAGGCCGCCGCACGCGGCGACACTCGACTGGTCGCCGATCTCCTCGAGCGCGGTGCCCATATCGACGAGCGTGACGCCTCCGGGCGCACGGCCGTCACCGCGGCGGTATATGCAGGAAGCGCCCCGACGGTTCGAGTGCTCGTCGACGCCGGAGCGAACGTCAACCTCCAGGACGACAGTCGCGCGAATGCGTTCCTCGCTCTCGGTGAGACGGGGAACGTCTCCGTCCTGGACGAGGTATTGCGCGGAGATCCGGATGTCGCTCTCACGAACCGGTTCGGGGGCACGGCGCTCATCCCGGCCGCCCATCGCGGCCATGTCGAGATGGTCCGCGCGCTCCTCGCGCGGACGGAGGTCGACGTCGACCATGTCAACGACCCGGGCTGGACGGCGCTGCTCGAGGCCGTGATCCTCGGCGACGGCGGGTCCGCCCATACGGAGATCGTGCGGATGCTCCTCGAAGCCGGCGCGGATCCTGACATCGCCGACCGTGACGGCGTCACGCCATTGGAGCACGCATCCCGCAGCGGGTACGACGACATCGCCACCCTGTTGACGTCACGCTGACGCCAGCACGGCCGGCTAGCCTCGTGGCGTGGCCGACGAGTGGACGGTCGAGCGGCATCTGCGCGACAAGCCCGAGCAGGTCGTTCGCCTCTACGACCGCTTCATCGAACTGGTCGAGGCGTGTGGTCCGTTCACCTATTCGGTGACGAAGACGGCGATCAGCCTGCAGGGAAGCCGACGTGGATTCGCCGGCCTGAAGCCTCGTCAGGCATCGCTCGACGGCTATCTGGACCTTCAGCGTCAGGTCGAGGATCCGCGCATTCGGCGTTCCAGCCCGTATACGAAGCGGCTCTTCGTGCACCACTTCCGGATCGTCGGGCTTTCGGAGCTCGACGCGGAGTTTGGCGAATGGGTCGCGAAGGCATACGCGGTTGGCGCCGGCGCACACATGCGTACGCCGACAAGGGGAGGTGACTCATGGGCAGATTGATCGTCTCGACGCAGATGACGCTCGACGGCGTGATCGACGTCGACGACTGGTACGTCGCAGAGGGGGAGCACGACCGCGCGGGCAAGGAGCAGCTGGGTCGGGCGAGCGCGGTGCTGCTCGGGCGCAAGACGTACGAAGGGCTCGCGGAGTACTGGTCCCCGCTCGAGGACGAGTGGGCCAACCTCATCAATCCGAAGCCGAAGTACGTCGCGTCACGGACGCTCGACGGACCGCTCGAGTGGAACGCGACGCTCCTCGAAGGCGACACGACGGACGCCGTCTCGGAGCTCAAGACCGAGCTTCCTTCCGACCTCCTCATCTACGGCTGTGGCGAGCTCGCCCGGTCGCTTCTCGACGCCGGGCTCCTCGACGAGCTCCGCTTCTGGGTGCATCCGGCCGTCTGGGGCTCCGGTGAGCGTCCGCTGCAGAGCGAGGCGCGGGACGGGCTGAGTCTCCTGGGAACCGAGGCGTTCGACTCGGGCGTGACGCTCCTTCGCTACGCACCGAGCGACTGACATGTCCGCCGCGCCACCCCGAACCGGATTCGTCGATCACATCGGAATCGGCGTGCCGGACCTCGTCGCCGCCAAGCAGTACTACGACGAGCTGATGAGCATCCTCGGGCTCCGAGAATGGTTCGCGACCGGCCCCGCTGGTCCTCTCAACTACGGACCCGACGGCGCACTCGGCTCGCAGGTGTTCTTCTACCAAGCCGACGATCCGGGGACCTACTCGCGCGCTGGAACAGGCCTGCATCACCTGGCGTTCCTCGTCGCGAGCAGGACCGTGGTCCGCGACGCGCACCGGTGGGCGTGCGGACGCGAGGCGACGATCCTGGACGAGCCGCAGGAATTTCCCCAGTACGGAGAGCACTGCTACGCGACGTACTGGCTCGACCCGCACGGCTTCAAGCTCGAGGCCGTCTGCCACGCTGCGGAGGCGAGCGCGTAGCGTTGGGTCCTTCGGCGACCCTGTGCCGGGCGACCTCCGCCTGGTTCCCCGCGCGGGCAACCGATCGGCGCAGCCTCGCGATCGAGTGCGGTTGACACGACGGCCCTGGCCGCCGAGAATCGCCACCGTTTGCATTCAGCGGACGAGGGAGGTCGCCGTGTCCTGGAACCTCAACGGCAGCTACTTCGAGACATGCAGCTGCGAATTCATGTGCCCGTGCAACTTCTCCTTCGATCACGGCGCGACATACGACTACTGCCGCGTCACGCTCGTCTTCGAGATCGACGACGGTGACATCGAGGGCACGAACGTGGGCGGGCGGACCATCGCCGTGATCGCGGACACGCCGAAGGTCATGACCGAAGGGAACTGGCGCCTCGGCCTGTTCGTCGACGACGGCGCGAGTGACGACCAGGTCGAGCAGCTGACGGCGGTCTTCGGGGGCCAGAAGGGCGGCCCGATGGCCGGACTGGCTCCGCTCATCGGCGAGGTGCTCGGGGTCGAGCGCGCTCCGATCGAGGTCGTCCAGGATGGTCTCCTTCACAGCGTCCGGATCGGAGATGCGATCGACTTCGAGGTCGAGGACATCGTGCCGTTCGGCATCGAGACCGGGCAGCCCGCTCGCCTGACCGGCCTCTTCCACCCCGTCGGATCGGAGCTGACGGCCGCCGAGGCGACGCGGTCGCAGATCAGCGCCTTCGGTATCGAATACGAGGGGAAGTCGGGTCTGTCGTCCGCGTTCTCGTGGGCCGCCTGAGCAGTTGATCGCATCAGCGCACGAGCCCGCCCTCGACGCTCGGGGCAGTCTCGCGCCGGCCTTCGGCGCGGTCCGCAGCCGTGTCGGCCTCATCGTCCTCCTGTTCGCCCTTGCCGCTCTCGGATGGTGGTGGACGATCGACGAGATGCGCGGCATGGACGGCGGGCCGTGGACCGAGCTCGGAACGCTCGGCTGGTTCGTCGGCGTCTGGGTCGTGATGATGGCAGCGATGATGTTCCCGTCGGTGGCGCCAACCGTGGCGCTGTACTCGACGATGACCAGGCGTCGGTCCCCGATCGCGCCGCTCGTGTTCACCTCGGGATATCTCGCTGTGTGGACGAGCGTCGGCGCGCTCGCTTTCGTCGCGGCAACCGTGGGAGGACGCATCTCGGGCGATGTGCTCTCCTGGGATCGCGCCGGTCGGTGGGTTGCAGGTGGCACCCTGCTCGTCGCGGCCGGGTACGAGTTGACTCCGGTCAAGGACGTCTGCCTCGGCAAGTGCCGCTCTCCGCTCGGCTTCCTGCTCGGCAGCTGGCGTGCGGGACGTCTTGGCGCGCTGCAGATGGGAGCGAAGCACGGAGCCTGGTGCGTCGGCTGCTGCTGGGCGCTGATGGCATCGCTCTTCGCACTCGGCGTCATGAGCGTCGTGTGGATGGCGGTGGTCGCCGGGCTGATCGCGTTCGAGAAGTTGATCCCGTACCGTCGTGTGGCGACCTTTGGCACGGCGACGCTCTTGCTCGTCCTCGGCATCGTTCTCCTGGTCGCACCGGACGCCATTCCGGGCCTGACCGTCCCCGGCGACGGGGGGATGTCGCCGATGGACGAGATGGTCCCGTAGTCCGCAACGTTCCGCGCGCG
>DASTWH010000389.1:0-2263 GCA_035758735.1 Gaiellaceae bacterium | reverse complement strand
CTCCGCCTCCGTCAAGCGCTCGGCGAGATCTGCGACCACGTGCATGCCGCGATCCTACGCGTGCTGCGAAGAGCCTCGTCCCACCGACAGCGAGTCTGGCGGAACCGGATCACGTCGGCCTCAACCTGACAGCCCGCCCGGTGGAGGGGCGGGCTGTCGTGGATCCATCGAGTCTCGAAACCGGAAGGTGCTCTCGATGGTCGATCTCAGTTTGCGGACACTGCCGCTCCGCGGCATCGGGGAGAAGTACGGACGCGCGCTCGATGTGGAGGTCGCTCCGATTCGAGCCTTCGGGTTGTGATCCGCGCGATGCTCTCCCCTTGCCGACACCTGTCGGCAAGCCGCCGCGTTGAACTACGAAGGCACGAGCGTCCGTACGGCGCGGGCTGCGACGAGCTCTTCGCGCGCCGCGATGACAAGGATCCGGACGCTGGAGCCGCTTGCTGCGATGTCGGCGTCGGGTGTCGAGCGCTCGTTCAGCTCGGGATCGAGTTGGACGCCGAGGAAGTCGAGGCGCCTGCAGACCGCGGCGCGGATCTCCGGCGCGTGCTCGCCGACTCCGGCCGTGAACACGAGCGCGTCCAATCCACCCAGAGCCGCACCCATCCCGGATACGGCAACCGCGATGCGGTACGTGTAGACGTCCAACGCGAGCCGGGCGGTCTCGTCGTCGGTCGCGGCCCGCACGAGCGCTCGTACGTCGCGTCCATCCGCGAGGCCCGCGAGACCGGATTCGCTGTTGAGTGCTCGGTCGACATCGTCGACGGAGAGGTCGTGCGCACGCTGGACGTAGAGCAGGGCACCTGGATCGATGGAGCCCGAGCGCGTCGCCATCGGAACGCCTTCGAGTGGAGTGAAGCCCATCGTCGTGTCGACGGAACGGCCGTCCCGGACGGCAGTGATCGAGCTGCCCCCTCCGAGGTGACACACGACCAGGCGCCGCGCGTCGTCGGCGCCGAGCAGTTCGGCCGCACGCTGAGTGGACCACTCCACGGAGAGTCCGTGGAACCCGTACCGACGGATGCCCCAGTCCTCGCGCCACGTCCGGGGAACGGCGTACGTCGCCGCCACCGGCGGCATGCCGGCATGGAAAGCCGTGTCGAAGACCGCGACGTGCGGGAGCCGTGGCAGCAACGTGCGGGCGTCGTCGATCGCGGCGAGGGCGGGAGCGTTGTGAAGAGGCGCGATCCGAGTGAGCTGCTCGACCGCCGCTCGCACGTCGTCGTCGATCAGCGTCGGCTCGACGAGTTCTCCTCCGTGGACGACCCGATGGCCCACGGCGGCGATGTCACCAGCGCGGACCGCCTCGAGCGCCTCGACGCTCTCGACGCTCTCGTTCTCCGCGACGAGGTGCAGCTTGAGAGTGGTGGATCCAGCGTTGACGACGAGAACCGCGGGCACGCCTCAGTAGGGCCAGGTCCAGTCGCGGATCTCCGGCTCGTCGTCGCCGTACGCGCGCGTGTGCGCCCGAGCTTGAAGTCGACGATCGACCATCTCCTGGCGCAGGTGCGCCGCATGTGCAGCGACCGCTGGAACGCGATCGATCACGTCCATGACCAGGTGGTAGCGGTCGAGGTCGTTCAGCATGGCCATGTCGAAGGGCGTCGTGGTCGTTCCTTCCTCCTTGTAGCCCCGGACGTGCACGTTGCCGTGATTCGTCCGTCGGTACGTCAGCCGATGGATCAACCACGGGTATCCGTGGTACGCGAAGACGATCGGGCGGTCCCGTGTGAAGAGCGAGTCGAACTCGGCGTCGGGCAAGCCGTGGGGGTGCTCGCTCTCCGGCTGGAGGCGCATGAGATCCACGACGTTGACGACGCGGACCTTCAAGGTCGGCAACCGATCGCGCAGGATCGCTGCGGCTGCGACGGTCTCGAGTGTGGGAACGTCGCCGCAGCACGCGAGGACGACGTCCGGCTCCTCGTCCCCGTCGCACGACGCCCACTCCCAGATTCCGAGACCGCGTGTGCAGTGGACGACCGCCTCGTCCATCGAGAGGTAGTTGAGCGCCGGCTGCTTGCCCGCCACCACGACATTGACGTAGTCGCGGCTCCGCAGGCAATGGTCGGCGACGGACAGAAGCGTGTTGGTGTCGGGCGGCAGGTACGCGCGGATCACCTCCGCCTTCTTGTTCACGACGTGGTCGACGAAGCCGGGGTCCTGGTGCGAGAACCCGTTGTGGTCCTGCCGCCAGACGTGCGAGCTGAGGAGGTAGTTGAGCGAGGCGACGGGTCTGCGCCACGGGATCCCACGCGAGACCTTC
>DASTWH010000370.1:0-9819 GCA_035758735.1 Gaiellaceae bacterium | reverse complement strand
CGTCTTCATGACGCCGGAGGGGAAGCCGTTCTACGCGGGCACCTACTTCCCGCCCGAGTCGCGACACGGCCTGCCGAGCTTCCAGGAGCTCCTGCGCGCGGTCGCCGACACCTGGCGGGAACGGCGCGAGGACATCGAGCGGCAGGCGACGCGCATCGACGGCGCGCTCCGATCGACTGCGGGCTCCGATGCGTCGACCGAGCCTCTGCCGCCGGAGTTGCTCGCCGAAGCGACGCGTGGGATCGCCGCCACGTTCGAGCCTGCGTTCGGCGGTTTCGGTCGCGCGCCCAAGTTCCCGGCGTCGGCGACGCTGGAGTTCCTGCTCCGCCGTGGCGACGATGCGTCGCTCGCGATGGTGACCGCGACCCTCGACGGGATGGCGGCGGGAGGGATGTACGACCTCGTCGGGGGTGGGTTCCACCGCTACTCGGTGGACGACCGGTGGCTCGTGCCGCACTTCGAGAAGATGCTGTACGACAACGCTCTCCTCGCCTCGACGTATCTCCACGCCTTCCTCGTGACGGGCACCGGGCGCTACCGCGAGGTCGTCGAAGAGACGGTCGCGTACATGCTGCGCGAGCTCGCTCTGGACGGGGGCGGGCTCGCATCCGCCCAGGACGCCGACACCGAGGGAGTCGAAGGACTGACCTACACGTGGACGCCGGAGGAGGCCGAGCGGGCGGGTATCCCGGGCGACGCCCTGGAGCCTTTCGAGCACGATCGGTTGATCGTGCGCGGCGCCCTCGGGCCCGAGCTCCGCGCCCAACTCCTCGACGAGCGCGAGACCCGGCTGCAACCGTTCCGCGACGACAAGGCGCTCGCGTCGTGGAACGGGCTCGCGCTGGCGGCGATCGCCGAGGCGGGGTACCGGCTCGAGCGGCCCGACTGGCTCGACGCGGCGCAGCGACTCGGCTCGTTCCTCCTCGGACCGCTCTCCGCCGAGGACGGGCGGTTGTACCGGTCCACGCGAGACGGGCGCACGAGCGGCTTCGGCTTCCTCGACGACTACGCGAACGTCGCACACGGCCTGCTCGAGCTGCACGCCGCCACGGGCGACCTCGACTGGCTGCTCGAGGCGCGCCGGCTCGCGCTGCTCGCCGTCGAGCTCTTCTACGACGACGAGCACGGTGGCTTCTTCCTCTCGCCCGCGGACGGCGACGCGCGCGTCCCGCGGACGAAGGACCTCCAGGACACGCCGGTGCCGTCCGGGAACACGATGCTCGCGCACGTGCTCGTGCGGCTCTCGCGCATCTGGGGCGACGAGGAGCTCGAGCGTCGTGCGGTCTCGGTCTTCAGGCTCGTCGAGCCCGCGCTGCGACGCGCTCCCGGATTCTTCGCGTGGGCGCTCTGCGGCATCGATCTCTGGCTCAGCCCGCCGCGAGAGCTCGCGATCGCCGGCGACGTGGAGGCGCCCGTCGCGCGAGCGGCGCGCGCGCCGTTCCAGCCGACGACGGTCGTCGCCGTCGGCCCGTCCGACGACGTGCCGCTCCTCGCCGGCAAGGGGCTCGTCGACGGGAGGACAGCGGTCTACCTTTGCGAGCGCTTCGCCTGCCAGGCTCCCGTCACCGAGCCGGAGGAGGTCGCCGTCTGATGCGTCTCTGCCTCATGATCGAGGGGCAGGAGGGGGTGACCTGGGACGACTGGGTTCGCCTCGCCCGCCTCACCGAGGAGACCGGCCTCGAGGGTCTGTTCAGGTCGGACCACTACACGGCGATCATCCGGCCGGACGCCGACGCGCACGACGCCTGGGCGACGCTCGCCGGGCTCGCCGCGGTGACCGAGCGGATCCGCCTCGGGACGATGGTCTCGCCCGCGACGTTCAGGCATCCCAGCGTGCTCGCGCGGATGGCCGTCACGGTCGACCACATCTCGGGCGGGCGCGTCGAGGTGGGAATGGGCTCGGGATGGTACGAGCGCGAGCACGAGACGCACGGCTTCCCGTTCCTCGACGGGAGGCAGCGGTTCGAGCTCTTCGCGGAGCAGGTCGAGGTCGTCGTTCGTTCGTGGACCGAGGAGCGGTTCGACCACGACGGGCCCGCGTACCGGCTGCGAGACCAGCAGGCGCTGCCGCAGCCGCTGCAGGAGCCGCACCCGCCGCTCGTCCTGGGAGGAACGGTCAAGCGCAGGTTCGCGGCCCTGGCCGCGCGCTACGCCACCGAGGTGAACACGCTCGGCGCTCCGGACGAGGAGCTCCGGGAGCGCAAGGCCAAGCTCGACCGCGCGTGCGAGGAGGCCGGGCGCGATCCGGCGACGCTCGGCTTCTCCGTGATGACGGCGTGCTTCGTGGGCGAGACGGAGGCGGACGTCGTCGAGCGCATGACGAGGTTCCTCGCGATCCGCGGCGGTGACGCCGACGCGGCGTCCCTCTTCGCCGAGCGGCGTGACCGCTGGCTCATCGGCACGGTCGACGAGGTCGTCGAACGCATCGAAGGCCTTCGCGCGCTCGGTGTCACGCGCGTCCTCCTGCAGCACCTCAACCACGACGACGACGCGATGGTCACCCTCGTCGGGGATCGCCTGCTTTCGCGGCTCAGGTAGCGTCCTGCGACATGACGACGACGGAGCTGACGGGTGCCGAAGATGTCGCGTGGGACCTCTCGGACCTCTATGACGGCGGCGACGATCCACGCATCGAGCAGGACGTCGAGCAGACCGAGGCGGCCGCGGCGGCCTTCCGCGAGCGCTACTACGGCCGCGTCGCGGAGCTGAGCGCCGGCGAGCTGCGCGAGGCGATCGAGGAGCGCGAGCGGATCGAGTCGACGTTCACGCGCGCGATCTACTACGCGCACCTCTGGTACTCGACCGACCAGAACGAACCGGCGCGTGGAGCGCTCGTCGCACGCCTGACGGAGAAGGGCGCGACCGTCGACACGCAGCTCCTGTTCTTCGGGCTCGAGATCGCTGCGCTCGAGGACGAACAGGCCGACGCGTTGGCCGCGAACGACGAGCTGCAGAGCTGGCACCACTGGCTGCACACGATCCGCAAGTTCCGGCCGTACGTCCTCTCCGAGCCCGAGGAGAAGATCCTCACCGAGAAGTCGGTCTCGGGGTTCGCCGCATGGGATCGGCTCTTCGACGAGCTCCTCGCAGCCATCAAGGTCGACCTCGACGGCTCGGAGATCGGGTTCGAGGAGGCGATGTCGAAGCTCTACTCGTCCGACCGCGACCTGCGGCGGCGCGCGTCCGAGGCCGTCACCGTCGCCCTCGCCCCGGGTCTCAAGACCCGCACGTACATCTTCAACACGATCGCGGTCGACAAGTCGATCGACGACCGACTCCGCGGCTACGCGACGTGGATCTCCGCGCGCAACCTGTCGAACGACACGACGGACGAGGCCGTCGAGGCGCTCGTCGACGCCGTCGCGGGTCGGTACGACGTCGTCCAGCGCTACTACACGCTCAAGGCGAAGCTGCTCGGGCTCGACCGGCTGTCGTTCTACGACCGGATGGCGCCGCTCGCCGAGGACACGACGCAGATCGAGTGGCCCGAGGCGAAGGAGCTCGTCCTCGACGCCTTCGCGGACTTCTCGGGCGAGGTGGCCGACATCATCACGCGCTTCTTCGACGAGAGCTGGATCGACGCACCGCCGCGCGACGGCAAGCGACACGGCGCTTTCTGCGCGACGAACGTCCCGGGCGTGCACCCGTATGTGTTCATGAACTACACGGGCGAGCGGCGCTCGGTGCTCACGCTCGCGCACGAGCTCGGGCACGGCCTCCACGGCTACCTCGCGCAGCCGCTGGGCCTCTTCAACGCGTCCACGCCCCTCACGACGGCCGAGACGGCGTCGGTCTTCGCCGAGGCGCTCACGTTCAAGCGTCTGCTCTCCCTCGAACAGGATCCGCACCGGCGCCTGAACCTGCTCGCGGGACGTATCGAGGACTCGATCGCGACCGTCTACCGGCAGATCGCGATGAACCGCTTCGAGGACGCGGTGCACACGACCCGGCGCGACGAGGGCGAACTCTCGACGGAGACATTCGAGGAGCTCTGGCTCGCCTCGCAGGACCGCATGTTCGGCGACTCGGTCGACACACAGGGCTATGCCACCTGGTGGAGCTACATCCCACACTTCATCGGGACGCCGGGCTACGTGTACGCCTACGCGTACGGCTTCCTGTTTGCGCTCTCGATCTTCCGCAAGTACGAGCTCGAGGGTGAGGCGATCGTCGGGCCCTACCTCGACCTGCTCCGCGCGGGCGGGTCGAAGCGGCCCGAGGAGCTCGCCGAGATCGTCGGCCTCGACCTCACCGACCGCAAGATCTGGGACGCCGGCATCGACGCGCTCGCGGCCGAGATGGACGAGGCCGAGGCACTCGCCACCGAGGTCGGTCTGGGCTGAGTTCGACTACGGCTCGACGCCGAGGAGCGCGGCCTCGATCTCGCGGAGACGCTCGACGTCGCCGCGAACCGCAGCCGTCACGTCGTTGAACAGGAAAGCCTCGGCGAGCCGCACGATCGCGTAGGCCAGCGTCGCCGGGTCGACCGCCAGTCGGTACGTCCACGCTCGCACCTCGTCCTCGACGAAGCCCTGGATCTTGGCGACGGCGCGCCGATGGACGCTGCCGCTGCTCGAGGTGAGGATGCGGAGGCCGTCGCGCTCGAGTTCGAGGAAGCTTCGGAGGGCGGGGGCGGCCTCGAGCCCGCGGTTGATGCGGTCGAACGTGTCGAGGAGGGCGTGGCCGCCTGTACCCCCGGCGTCGGCGCGCGCCTGGTCGAAGAGCGGCTCGGCCGCGCGCCAAACGGTCTCACCCACGAGCCCCTTCCTCGATCCGAACCAGCGGTAGATCGTCGTGCGCCCGAGCCCGAGTTCGGCGGCGATCGCCCGCACGTCGATGCGCCGGCCGTGCAGGTAGCGATGCAGAGCGGCCTCGAGCACGTCCGACCGGCTCGCGGCCGGGGGCCGGCCACGTCGTCGATCGAGCGTCGTCGCGGTGTCGGTCATGTCCGTGTATTGATACACGAGACGCTCCGTGTAATCATTTCGTCCTCTAACCGCGACGGCGGAGGCGTCGTTTCAAGCTGTAGCGGCCCGCGCGTACCCGCGGTACGCTCGCGGCTGACAGGCAGGAATCGGAGGGCTCACAAGGAGGAAGATTTCGGTGCGAAAGCTCGTAGCAGTTGCGACCGTCCTGGTCGCGGCGCTCGCGCTAACGGTACCCGGCGCGATCGGCGGCCCTGGGCAGACGCCCGGTCTCACCGCAAAAACGATCACCATCGGCGCGACGCTTCCGCTCACGGGCGGCGCGGCCCCGTACGCGCCGATCGTGCTAGGTCTGCAGACGTACGTGAAGTACATCAACGCCCGTAGGGGCCCTGACGGGAAGCGCGGCATCATGGGGCGCCAGGTCATCTACAAGATCTACGACGACGGTTACAACCCCGCGAACACCATTCAGCTGACGCGTCGCCTCGTCGAGCAGGACAAGGTCTTCGCGGTCGTCGGCCAGCTCGGGACCGAGCCGGTCCAGGCCGCGCGTCCGTACCTCAATCAGCTGAAGGTGCCGCAGGTGCTCGTGGCCACCGGAGCGTCGTACTGGGGGACGCAGTACAAGGAGTTCCCGTGGACGATCGGGTTCCAGCCCGACTACATCGCCGAGGGGCGGGTGTACGGGCTGCACATGAAGGCGAACCATCGCGGGAAGAAGATCGCGATCATCTACCAGAACGACGACTACGGCAAGGATTGGCTCTACGGTCTCCGTTCCGCTCTCGGGAAGCAGTACGCCGACGCCAACCTCGTCGCCCAAGAGCCGGTGGAGTTCACGGCGACCACCGTGGCGTCGCAACTGGCGAGGATCAAGGCCAGCGGCGCGCAGGTCTTCGTCATCGTCGCGACCCCTGGGCCCACGATCCGGGCGTACGCGACCGGCAAGGCGCTCGGCTACAACCCCGAGCAGATCTACGTCAACTCCGTGTCCTCCAATTCGACGTACATGAACACCGCCGTGGCGTCAGCGGGGGCGCCGTACGTCAACGGGTCGATCGCGTCGGGCTTTCTCAAGGACCCGTCGAATCCGGCCCAGAGCAGTGATCCCGCGCTTCGGGAGTACCGGCGCATCATGGGGAAGTATGCGCCCACGGCCAATGCGTCGAACGGGCTCTACGTGTACGGGTTCGCGCTGGCGGAGACGTTCGTGCAGGCGATGTACAAGGCCGGGAAGAATCCGACGCGCCAGGGTCTGATGAACGCTCTCCTGAGCCTCGACACGACGAATCGGTTTGCGCTCCCGGGCGTCAAGCTGAAGACCTCGAAGACAGACCACTGGGTTATCAGCCAGATGCGGCTACAACGATTCAACAACGGCCTGTGGACGCCGATCGGCCCGCTCGTCGAGGGCCGTCCGCGCTAGCGGTCGAGCTTCACGAGGCGAGACGAGTAAGGGCCGGGCGACCGGCCCTTACTGCGTCTCGAGCCACTGCTCCCAGTAGCGCTCCATCGTCGTCTGGCGATGGGTGAGGTGCAGGACGTCGTACGGCGCGACGTTCACGGCGCGCACGATCCACTCGCCGCCCTCGCCGAGGTCGAGTACGTTCACACAGGCCGGCGCCTGCTCGAAGTGCCCGAGAAACATCCGCTCACCGGTCAGCGCGTAGGAGAGGAGCGCGCGGTTCACCGCGCCGTGGCAGACGGCGAGCGCGGTGTGCCAGCCGTCTTCCGCGACCAGCCGGTCGAGCGCGGGAAGCACGCGGTCGAAGAGCTCGCCGATCGACTCGCCGCGCAGGAACCGCTCGTCGTTGGGGATGACGCCGCGGAATGCGTGCACGAACTCGCGCTCGATGACGTCGGCCGGGATGTCCGAGAGCCGGCCGCCCTGGATCTCCCGGAGCTCGGGCCACGACTCGAGCTCGGCGTCGGGCGCGACGATGGCTGCGGTCTCGACCGTTCGGGGCAGCCCGCTCGTGACGACGCGGTCGAGTTCGATCCCTCGGAACGCCTCGGCGGCCGCACGCGCCTGTGCGATCCCGTCCTCGTTGAGCGGCACCTCGGCCGGGTTCACGGGCGACCCGTCGGGCAGGAAGTAGGACACCTCTCCGTGCCGCATCAGGAAGAGGCGCCGGCGACTCACCGTAGGATCGTAAGCGTGGATGTCGTCGAGACCTCGGCAGACGCCGAAGGCCTGACGAAGCCCCCGCTCCTCGTCCTCGAGCGTGTCCGCGCGTTCCTCGACGCGCACGGGCTCGGCGCGGGCGACGTGCACGCACGTCGAATCGGCGAGGGCGGCGGCTCCAACTTCACATTCCTCCTCGAGCGCGACGAGGGTCGCTTCGTGCTCCGGCGCCCGCCCCGCCCGCCGCTGCCACCGTCGGCGCACGACGTCGTCCGCGAGGCCCGTCTTCAGCTCGCGCTACGCGCGGCGGGGTTCGCGCGGCTGCCGACGATCGTCGCGGTCTGCGACGACGAGGACGTGCTCGGTGTCCCGTTCTACGTCATGGACGAGCTCGACGGCGACGTGCCGACGGACGAGCTTCCGGCCGGCGTCGCCGACGAGCCGGCGCGCCGCGAGCTGGGGGACGATCTCGTCGACGCGCTCGTGGAGATCCACGCCGCGGACGTCGCCACGCCCGCCCTGGCCTCGTTTGCCCGCCCGGGCAGCTACAACGAGCGCCAGGTGCGCCGCTTCGCGCAGCTGTGGGAGATCAACAGGACGCGCGAGCTTCCGCAGGTCGACGAGATCGGCGACGGTCTCGCCGCCGCGGTTCCCGATCCACTCCCGTCGACCGTCGTCCACGGCGACTACCGGCTCGGGAACACGATGGTCGGCCGCGACGAGCCGACGCGGATCCTCGCCGTCCTCGACTGGGAGATGGGCGCGATCGGCGACCCGCGCGCGGACGTCGGGTACCTCCTCGCGACGTACAGCGAGCCGGGTGGGCCTCCCAATCCGCTCGGCACGTCGCCGGTCACCGCGCTTCCCGGGTTCCCGTCCCGCGCGCAGCTCGTCGAGCGCTACGCGGTCCGAAGCGGGCGCGATGTCGAGCCGCTGGCGTGGTTCGAGGCGCTCGCGCTGTGGAAGGCGGCCGTGTTCTGCGAGGCGATCTACGGCCGCTACGTGCGTGGCGAGCTCGGCGCCGAGGACGCCCGCGCTGCGCGCTTCGAGCAGGGCGTGCCGTACCTCGCCGAGGCCGCCGCCGAAGCGCTCGCGCGCTAGAGCGCGAGCTCCGCGAGCGCTCGAAGAGCTTCGACCTGCTGCGTCGAGACGAGGAGCGACGTCGCGCCGGACTCGCGCCACGCGTCGAGCCGCTCGGCGAGGCGCTCCTTCGGGCCGACGAGCGCGACCTCGTCGACGAAGGCGTCCGGGACGGCAGCGGCGGCGTCGCGCTTGTGCCCGTCGAGGTAGAGGTCCTGGATCTCGCGCGCCGCATCCTCGTACCCGTACCGGCACGCGAGATCGTTGTAGAAGTTCTGCCCGCGAGCTCCCATGCCCCCGATGTAGAGGGCGTAGTACGGCTTCAGGAACTCGCGGCCGGACTCGACATCGTCGATGAGGATCACCGGCGCCGTGGCGGCGATGTCGAAGCCGTCCCGGCCGTTCCCGATCACGTCGCCGAACGCGCTCCGCGCCCTCTCGGGCGACCAGAAGATGGGGAGCCAGCCGTCGGCGATCTCGAACGCCTGGGCGACCGCCTTCGGCCCCATGACGGCGAGGTAGATCGGGATGTCGGCGCGCAGCGGCCGCGCCATCAGCTTCAGCGGCTTCCCGAGCCCGGTGCCGTTCGTGACCGGGATGTCGTAGTGCGTCCCGTGATGCTCGACGACCTCTCGTCGCAGTGCCGTGCGCACGATCTCGACGTACTCGCGCGTCTTCTCGAGCGGCTTGCCCCACGGCTCGCCGTGCCAGCCCTCGACGACCTGCGGGCCGGAGGTACCGAGCCCGAGGAGGAACCGACCTCCGGACAGCAGGTCGAGCGTCGCCGCGGTCATCGCGGTGTTCGACGGGGTCCGTCCCGGGATCTGCATGATCGCCGAGCCGAGCTTGATCCTCTCGGTCGTCGCGCCGAGCCACGAGAGCACCGTCACGCAGTCCGTTCCCCAGGCTTCGGCGGCCCACGCGGAGTCGTAGCCGAGCTTCTCCGCTTCCTGCGCCATCGCGATCGGCTCGAGCGGGCTCGTCCCCGGCGGCGCGTAGCCCATGTAGAAGCCCAGTCGCATCGCATGCGATGCTAACGGCGTGGCGATCGCCGACCTGCGCCCGACCGACGAAGCCGTCGAGCTGCGCGAGCGAGTCCGCGTCTTCATGGACGCGCACGTCTATCCCAACGAGCCCGCGCTCGACCGGGAGGACGACGAGGCCGACGCGCTGATCGCGAAGCTCCGTGCTCGCGCGAAGGAGGAGGGGCTCTGGGCGCCGCACCTCCCGCCCGAGGCCGGCGGGTCCAGCGGCAGCTTCCTCGTCTACGCGCACCTGAACGAGGAGATCGGACGCTCGCTCTGGGGGCAACTGGTCTTCAACTGCCAGGCGCCGGACGCTGGCAACGGGGAGATCCTGTGGCACTTCGGGACGGACGAGCAGAAGCGGCGCTTTCTCGATCCGCTCGTCTCGGGCGAGGCGCGCTCGTTCTTCTCGATGACCGAGCCGGAGGTGCCAGGCTCGGATCCGACGACCCTGCGGACGCAGGCGGTGCGGGACGGCGACGAGTGGGTCATCGACGGCCACAAGTGGTTCATCACCAACGCGTCGATCGCCGACATCGTGCTCGTGTTCGCGGAGACGAACCCCGAGGGCCGGCCGCACCGCCACGCGTCGGTGTTCGTGGTGCCCGCCGGCACCCCGGGCATGGAGATCGTGCGCGACATCGGGACGATGGCCCACCCC
>DASTWH010000367.1:0-9818 GCA_035758735.1 Gaiellaceae bacterium | reverse complement strand
GGCCGATCTCGCCGTGCTCCCGGGAGTCGGCTCGGCCGCGAGCGCGATGGACGGGCTGCGCGAGCGCGGCCTCGACCGCGCCCTCCTCGACCGGGTCGGGACCGGCGGCGCCACGCTCGGCATCTGCCTCGGGCTCCAGCTCGCCCTCGAGGAGTCGGAGGAGGACGACGGCGTCGTCGGGCTCGGGATCCTGCCCGGTCGTGCGCAGCGCCTCCGTGGGGGTCGTGTGCCGCGGATCGGCTGGGCGACTGTCGAGCCGGGCGGCGAGGCTTTCTATTTCGCCCACTCCTACGCGGTGGAGACACCTGCTGCGACGGCACGCTCCGAGGGCGTCGTCGCAGTCGCGGAGTCGGGGAGCTTCGTCGGTGTCCAGTTCCATCCGGAGAAGAGCGGGGCCGCAGGACTCCGCTTCCTCGAGCGATGCCTCTCCCGCGCCTGATCCCCTGCCTCGACGTCGCCGGCGGGCGGGTCGTGAAGGGCATCCGCTTCGAAAGGCTCCGTGACGTCGGCGACCCCGTGGAGCTCGGTGCCGCGTACTCCAACGCGGGCGCGGACGAGCTCGTCTACCTCGATGTAAAGGCGACGCTGGAAGGGCGTTCGGCCCTGCTGGCGCTCGTCGAGAGAATCGCCGACCGACTCGCGATCCCCTTCACCGTCGGGGGCGGCGTGCGCTCCGTCGCGGACGCAGAAGCGCTGCTCGAAGCGGGCGCGGACAAGGTTTCGGTGAACAGCGCGGCGCTGGAGCGCCCAGAGCTCGTGAGCGAGCTCGCGACACGCATCGGGTCGCAGGCCGTCGTGGTTGCCGTGGACGCGAAGGACGGCTTCGTGCGAGCCCGGGCGGGCTCGTCGGCCACCGGCCGGCTCGCGGTCGACTGGGTGCGCGAGGCCGAGCAGCGGGGCGCGGGCGAGATCCTGCTCACGTCCATCGAAGCCGACGGCACGCGCGACGGCTACGACCTCGGGCTCACGGGAGCGGTGTCGGACGCGGTCTCCGTCCCGGTCATCGCGTCCGGGGGCGCCGGATCCGCAGACCACGTCGCTGCCGCTCTCGAGGTCGCGCAGGCCGCACTCCTTGCCTCGATCCTCCACGAGGACCCCACCCGGCTCGAGACGTTGCGAGGCGAGCTGCGCAGCCTCGGCGTCCCACTCCGCGATGTCGTCTGAGCTGATCCCGGCGATCGTGCAGGACGCGGAGTCGAACCGCGTACTGATGCTCGCGTGGATGGACGACGAGGCGCTGCGCCTGACGCGCGAGACCGGCGAGGCCCACTTCTTCAGCCGCTCGCGCGGCCGGCTCTGGCACAAGGGCGAGACGTCCGGGAACACGCTCGCGGTCGAGGAGCTCCGTGACGACTGCGACGGTGACGCGTTGCTCCTGCGCGTGCGGCCGGCCGGCCCCGCATGCCACACCGGATCCGTCTCCTGCTTCGCGCCGTGGCTCTGGCGCCGAGTGGTCGAACGGGCGACGGCGACGCCCGAGGGCTCGTACGTGGCGACACTCCTCGCCGAAGGGTCGACGGCAGCCGCGCGGAAGGTCGGCGAGGAGGGCGTCGAAGCGGCGCTCGCGGGGGCGGGGGAGAGCGACGAGCGGCTCGTCTCGGAGATCGCCGATCTCTGGTTCCACACCTACGTCCTGCTCGCCGCTCGCGGTCTCGATCCGGAGGCCGTCGAGCGCGAACTCGAGCGGCGCGCGGCTGCGGCCTGAGGTCGATCGTCTAGCCTCGTCGGTCGTGAGGTCGGGGCGGCTTCGAACTCTCGTCGAGCGCGCGCTCTCGATCGGCGCAGACCCGGCGGACTCCGCAGATCTGCGCTTTCGCAAGCGCCTCCTCGTCGGCGTCGCGCTCATCATCCTCCCCGCCGGCTTCGTCTGGGGCTGCCTGTACTTCGCATTCGGGGAGACCGCGGTCGCGCTCACGCCGTGGGGCTACGTCGTCGGATCGATCGTCAGCCTGGTCGTCTTCTCGCGCACGCGCGACTTCGCCTTCCTACGGACGGCGCAGCTCCTCCTCATCCTCATCGCACCCGCCCTCGGGCTGATCCTCGTCGGCGGCCTCGAGGAGTCGAGCTCGGTGATCCTGTGGTCGCTCCTCGCGCCGCTCGGCGCGGTCGCGTTCGGCAGGCCGGAGCGGGCCTGGCCGTGGTTCATCGCGTTCGTCGCGACGATCGCGATCTCGCTCGTCCTCGCGGAAGTCGTCCGGCCCGACGAAGCCGACCTGCCGAGCGCCTTCGTCAAGACCTTCGACGTTCTCAACATCGTCGCCGTCTCGTTCGTCGCGATGCTGCTCCTCGTGACCTTCGCCCGCGGTCGGGACGCCGCGCAGGAGCGGGTCGAGGCGCTCCTGCTCAACATCCTCCCGGACGAGGTGGCCGAGCGGCTGCAGCGCGACCCGAGCACGATCGCCGATCACTTCGACCAGGTGAGCATCCTCTTCGCCGACGTCGTCGACTTCACGCCGATGTCGAGTCGACTCGACGCGCGCGAGGTCGTGGACCTCCTCGACCGTCTCTTCACGAACTTCGACGAGCTCGTCGATCGCTACGACGTCGAGAAGATCAAGACGATCGGCGACTGCTACATGGTCGCGGCAGGCGTTCCGCGCCCGCGCGGCGACCATGCGCAGGCGCTCGCCGCCGTCGCGCTGGAGATGCGCGAGTGCGCGAGAACGTGCCTCCCCGAGTCGAGCTCGCTCGACCTGCGGCTCCGCATCGGGATCAGTTCCGGCCCGGTCGTCGCCGGCGTGATCGGCCGCAGTCGCTTCCTCTACGACCTGTGGGGCGACACCGTGAACATGGCGAGCCGCATGGAGTCCCACGGTTCACCGGACACGATCCAGATCACGCGCTCGACGTGGGAGCTCGTCGCCGACGACTTCGTGACGGAACCGCGCGGTCTCGTGGACGTGAAGGGGAAGGGCGAGGTGGAGACCTGGGTCCTCGTCGGCCCTAACGGATCGTCCGCACGAACCAACGCTGCGCCGTCAGCTTTCCCCGGCTGACCGCGATGGAGCCACGGAGCGTCCGTCCTGCGTGAGCTCCGGGTGGCTCGGGACGCGCGGCCTGACGCGGACGCCCCCGTTGTTAGGCTGGCTCGACGGCGATGAGCGCGAACGTCGAAGCCTTCGATGCGTGGATCCGCTCGACGTTCGTCGAGTTGAACACCGAACTCGAAGACCTCTACTTCGCGCAGGAGGACCGCGCGAACGTGGAGGGTGTCGGCGACGACCTGAAGCAGCGGATCCTCGAGGACGGACGGGTTTTCGTTCGGGCACTCGCCGAGGAGGGGAACACGGACGAGGGGTTCGACCAGGCGTTCGACGTCCTCGGCGACCTCGGCCTGTACATGGCCTCGCTCCGCCGCCACGAGCTCACGAACCCTGCTCGCGAGCAGCGGTCGCCGCACGAGGAGGCGACGGCGCTCGGCCTCCACATCGGCGCGTCCGTCGGCGTCGTCCCGCGCTTCGCGACGAGCCATCTCGCGACGCACAACCTCGCGCGTAACGGTCGCCAGAAGAGCTTCACCTCGCTGCCTGACGAGTTCCTCTTCCTCGACTACAACACGCGCGGAATCCTCGCGTACAAGCGCGCCGCGGACTCGCTCGCGCGCATTGCGCCGCTCGGCATCTCACATCGCGTCTCGGAAACCCTTTTCGACGACGCGCGCACGGCGCTCGACGACGTCGGGCGCTTCAACGACGTGCTGTTCGCCGATCTCGACGTCGACCGCTTCTTCTACAGCGTGCGCCCCTACTACAAGCCCTACCGCGTGGGCCGGCAGGAGTACCGCGGTGCGAACGCCGGCGACTTCTCGGGCATCAACGAGATCGACCTCCTGCTCGGCCTCTGTCGCGGGAACGACCCGTACTACGCACAGCTCCTCGTCGAGAAGATGCTGTTCATGCGGCCGGAGGACCAGGAGAGCCTGCGTGACTGCCTCCGCCGGCCGAGCTTCCTCGACCAGTTCCTCGACGCCCTCGACTCGAACGGGGAGCAGGAGTGGTTCCGGCGCAACGCTGCGGCCTTCCTCCGCGTCTGCGAGCAGCACGGACGCGTGGCCGCCCAGCACCACGACCAGCTCGTCGCGCGGTTCATCGAGCAGCCGTCGAACGCGCTCGACGAGAGCCACCTCGAACAGATCACCGCCAGCGGGCCTCCACTCCCGGTATTGCTCGCGTCGCTCGAGGTGCTGCGCGATCTGCGCCTTGCGGCACCCCGTGACGACATACCGTCGCGGCACGCCGACGTCGAGCGGCTCCGCGCGGCGGTCGGTGTCGCCGCGAGCTGACGCGGCTCAGTCGGCCTTGCGGATGTGGCCGGTCTCGTCCTCGATCGCGAAGGCCGCGTCGATCAAGGCGTCCACCGCGCGCCGACCGCGGTCGCGGTCGTGCGGCGCGATAAGCGACTCGATCGTCGAGCGCAGCTCCTTGCGCGGCATCACGGCGAGGAGCGTTGCCGCACGCTCGACGAGCTCGGGGTCGGCGGCTGCGCCGTGGGGGACGACGTCGGGATCGCTCACCTCGTACGGCGCGAGCCGCTCCGCGACTCCGGTGACCCGGAACTCCTCCGCCTCCCGCCTGCGCCTCACTCGATCCTCCCCTGTCACGAGCTGCGACACAGTGTCGCAGGGAACCCGGGCGACCGGGGAATCGTTCGCGAGATCATGCTTCGTCCAGGAACGGCTGGATGAGCGCCTCGATCTGGCGGCCCGTGGCTCGTCCTTCCAGCCGCCGGACCACCGATCCGTCCTGTAGCACGAGCAGCGTCGGTGTTCGCTCGACGCCGAGTCGGCGTGCGAGGCCCGGGCTTTGCTCGGTGTCGAGGTCGACGACGCGAAGACGTTTCTTCTGCGTCACCTTGACCCACGCCACGAGGCTTTCCATGCGTCTCGACGCCCCGCAGCGTCTGCTGCCGACGAAGACGAGGGTCGGAGGCTCTCCGCCCATGCCAAAGGGGTTCCCACGAGGCCCCGGCCTGAAACGGTTTCACCGAGGAGCCGAGTGGGAATGGCATCGGTCACCCCTGCAGAGGAGGAACGATGGCAACCACCGCCGTGAAGGACGTCATGACACCGCAGCCGACCGCGATCGCGAGCGACGCGCCAGTCGTCGAAGCAGCGCGCCGGTTGTCGTCCGAGGACGTCGGGTCGCTCCCCGTCGTCGACGGCGACAAGCTCGTCGGCATGATCACCGACCGTGACATCGTGCTCCACGTCGTCGCGAAGGATCTGGATCCGCACAAGGTCACGATCTCGGACGTGTGCTCGGAGAATCCGGTCGTCGCCGCGCCGGACGAGTCTCTCGACGACGCACTCCAGCGCATGGCGTCCGAGCAGGTGCGACGGCTGCCGGTCGTCGCGGACGGGCGCCTGGTCGGGATCCTCGCCCAGGCCGACATCGCACGAACGTCGCGGCCCGAGTCGACCGGGCGCCTCGTCGAGGAGATCTCGGCGTAGCCCCGAGGGCCTGACCCGCTAGCCGGTCCGGCCCGCGACGACGAGCGTGATCCACTCCGCGCCATCGCGGTGGTGGGTTGCGACGTCGTCGACGAGACGTGAGAGGACGCGAGCGAGCCCGGCGTCCTTGCCGCTGCCGTCGCGAACCGGACCGACGGCGATCTCGAGCCTGCCTTCGCTCGTGTCGACCTCGACCGTCATCTCGTCGGACGCGCCGGCGTCCAGCGCGCTCAACACCGCGAGCTGCAGGTCGTCGGTCCGCTCGTACGCGAGGTCGGCTCTGCTCCCGATGCCGCCCACGACGAGCGTCGCGACGCTTCGGAAGCGAGCGTCCGCCGGGATCCTGAGGACGACCCGGTCGCCCATCAGGGCCGTCCGAGAGTCGGCGGGCTGTGCATACGCGACCATCTAGACTCGGTCTCGGTGTCCACGGCGGGCGATTTTGACGTTCGGAGCGAGACGATGCCGGGCGGTGCGCATGTCGTGCACGTGTCGGGCGAGCTGGACCTCGCAACGGCGCCCGTTCTCGAAGAGGCGCTCGGGGGAGCCTCGCATGAGCAACTCGTGATCGACCTCTCCGGTTGCACGTTTCTCGACTCGGCCGGCATCCGGGCGCTCGTCGCGGCGGCGCGCGATCGCGCCGGAACGAGCCGGCTCCGCATCGTCACCGCGGACCCCGGGATCGTCCGCCTGCTCGAGATCACAGGCGTCGACACCATCATTCACGTCCATCCCACCATCGACGCCGCGCTCTAGACGGCCCCATCGCGGGCCGCGCGGGTCGCCTCCTCTTGAGACTCGTGGAGGTCGAAGACCCGGTCGAGCATCGTGATCTCGAAGATGCGCCGGATCTCCGGGGCGGGAACGACGAGCTCGAGTCGCCCCTGCTGGGCCGTGAGCCGCTTCTTCGCGGCGAGGATCACGCCGAGGGCCATCGAGTCGAGGAAGGTGGCGTCGGAGAGATTCAGGACGATCTGGCCGACGTCCGCGTCCGCGAGCAAGGTGAGCTCGTCGCGAAGGAGCGGCGCCGAGTGCAGGTCGACGTCACCACCGACGGTGACCACCGCCCAGCTCGAAAGCTGCTCGACGTCGATTCGGAAGCTCTCCCGGTCTTCGAGCATGCGCGCGGCTTCGCTCACTGCAGCCGTCGTGGTACCCCGCGCGGAACCGGCTGAAACATCGGCCCCGTCACGTCCCGCTTCACTGGGCTCGGTGCGGCCCCACCTCAGTCCCAGGCGCTCGAAGTCGCGCCGGAACATGATCTCGATGACGGCACCCGTGCGCTCCTTCGCGCGTCGCACCTTGCGTCGCTTGCGGCTGGTGTGCACCTGCCGCATGACGGTGCACTCCACGTAGAGGCCGAGGTCCGGGAGAAAGAAGTCGGGCGTGAACGCTTCTCGGACGTTGCCGTCCTCGTCGCGCTCGAGGACGATCGTGTGGGGCTCGTAGTGCCACGCAATGCCGTGCGTGTCGAAGACACGCGCGAGCGCGCGCTCTGCGGGATGCGCGAAGTCGATCGCCATGGCAAACGGTTCCCGCACGGGGCGGGGCTTCAAACCGGCCAGTGTTTCGGCGGATGGTCCCTCGGGTACTCGACGGTGCACACACGGGGCCGGCGCTCTCGCTCGGCACCCGCGAAAGGGGCGACGAGATGGGAATCAGTCTGAGCATCCTTCTGATCGCCGTCGGAGCCATCCTGGCTTGGGCGGTCAATGCCGAGGTGTCCGGAATCGACGTGCAGGTTGCAGGCGTGATCCTCGTGGTCGTCGGCGTCATCGGACTCATCGCCTCGCTCGTCTTTTGGTCGAGCTGGGGCGGTTTCGGAAACCGCGACGCCGCAGGTGGCGGCGGTGGACAGCACACGGCGATCGTGGAGCGCGACCGCCCGGTCTGAGGACCGGCTCGAGCTCCATCCGATTCGCGAGCGGCGGATCGCGTAGCACTCCACCGGCGACGAGTGGCTCGCGCCGGTGGAGTGCTTTCCTTCCTGACGTGCACACGGTGGTCATCGAGGAGAGGGGTCGCGTGAGCGTCCTCCTCGCAGCGGGAGAGCTCGACGCGTTCGCGGCGCCGGACATCGCATCGGCTTTCGTCGAGATCGACGGCGCGGCACGGGTGCTCGTCGACCTCGGACGTGTGTCCTTCATGGACTCGACCGCCCTCGGGATCATCGTCCGACACGTCCGCGTGCTGGGCGAGCAGGAGGTCCGGGTTCAGGTCGTGCTCCCCGAAGGGTTCGCTCGCCGCATCTTCGAGATCACGATGCTCGATCGCGTTCTCCCCGTCGCCGGGACGCGAGACGAGGCGCTCGCGAGTCTCGGGGCCTGAGCGAGTCGCTACTGCGCTTCGGGTGCCGCGAACCGCTTCGCCATGCGCACGACCGTGCCCTTGCCGTCGGCACCCGGGCGAACCTCGAAGTCGTCGACGACGGCACGGATGATCGACATCCCCATGCCGCTCTCGCCGGAGCTCGTCGTGGCGTCGACCGAGCCCGGTTCGACGCCCGTGCCCTGATCCTCCACGATGAGCTCGATCGAGTCGGGGCCGAGCGAATAGGCGACGCACACCTCCCCCGAGCCATCCGGGTACGCATGGCGCACGGAGTTGCCGCATGCCTCCGTGATGGCCAGCTTGAGGTCGGCGAGAGCCTCCTCGGATACGGGTGCCGTCCGACCGATGCCCGAGAGGGCGAGACGCGCCAGGAGGAGGTAGTCGGGCTTCGCCGGGAACGTGAGTGTCACCACGGGATCACTCATCGTACGACTCCTCTTCTTCGATGCGACCGCGCATCGTCGTGAGCGCGCGCCTCAGCAGCCGCGAGACGTGCATCTGCGAGATGCCGATCTCCGACGCGATCTGGGACTGTGTCAGCTCGTGGAAGAACCGGAGTTCGACGATGCGCCGCTCGCGCTCGTCGAGGGCGTCGAGCCCGGCGGCCACGAGTGTCCCGTCCTCGACCTCGGCGTAACCGGGCTCGTCGGTGCCGAGCTTCTCCGAGAGGTTGTCGTCCGACCCTTCGTCGAACGGCGCCTGCAGCGAGCGTGTGGAGTACGCGTTCATGGAGTCCAGGGCATCGATCGCCTCTTCCTCCTCGACCCCGGCCGCGGCCGCGAGCTCGGCGATCGTCGGCGAGCGACCGAGCTCCGTCGTCAGCTGGTCGAGGACACGAGAGAGCCGAAGGCTGAGCTCCTTGAGGCGCCGGGGCACGTGCATCGCCCACGCCTTGTCGCGGAAGTGCCGGCGTATCTCCCCGACGATGGTCGGCACTGCGTAGCTCGGGAAGTCGACCCCGCGATCGATGTCGAACCTGTCGACCGCCTTGATGAGGCCGATCGATCCGACCTGGACGAGATCCTCGAGTGGCTCGCCGCGCCCGGCGTACCTCAGCGCGAGCGCCCTGACGAGCGGCAGGAGCTCGACGAGGGCCTGATCCCGGGCGGCCTCGTTGCCGTCCCGGTGGTAGGCGACCAGCAGGGCGTCGACGTCTTTGTCCATGACACGAGTCATCTCCGTGGGCTGCACGGGTGAGGGTACGCGCTCGCGCTTCCCTCGACGCCTATGCCCAGGGCCGCAGCGCCTCGTCGCGCGACGCGTAGACGTCGAAGCCCTGGCTCAGCAGGGTCACGTCGAACAGACGCCGCAGCTCGGGTCGCGAGCACACGACCGACAGCGTGCCGCCCAGCGCACGGGCGTGACGCCCGCACCGGTGGAGCACCGACAGCAGGTCCGAGCTCGCGTCCAGGCGCTCACCGAGGTCGACGACGACGTCGACGTCCCCGGAGCCGATCGCCGTCCTCAGCAACCGTGCGAGCTCCGTCGTGGATCCGCGCCGCATCTCGACGACCACGACGGCCGCAGTCGTCCCCTCCGTCTGGTGACAGATCTCGATCACCGCACTGCTTTTACCCGCAATCGGCCCATGCAAACCTCCCTAGCGGCGCCCGCCGAGCGCGCGCTGCAACTCGGCCTTCGTCATGCGTGAGCGACCGCGGATGTTTCGCTCCTTTGCCTCCTCGTAGAGCTGGTCCCGCGTGCGGCCGCGAGGGCCTTTCCGGTGGCTGCGGAGACCTCCGCGCCGCGACGACGAGATGTCCGTCCGCGACAGCTTCGAGGGTTCCCTCGCTTCGCCGTTTCGGGCGCGCTCCTTGTTGACGGTCCGAGAGGCGATCTCCTCCGCCTCGTCCTCCGACCCGCCGCGGTCGAGGACCGAGTCCTTGATGTGCTCGTACTGCCGGGCTCGCTTCGTGCCCTTCTTGGTCCCCCGTGGCGGCATGTTCAGTTCCTCCTTCCGTCGCGTACGAGCGGTGCGTACCCGCGTGCCGACGCCGACGAAACACGCCGAGGTTTCGCTCGCGCGCGCGAGCGGGAA
>DASTWH010000287.1:0-2079 GCA_035758735.1 Gaiellaceae bacterium | reverse complement strand
GAGGTCATCACGACCGACGAAGCGATCGCCCGTCTGGCCTGACGCACCCGAGACATCCGTCTCCGAGCGCTTCCCGTTCTTCACGCGCGAACCCACGACAGCGCCCTCGTGACTCCTGGGGGATGCCAGCGCGTGACCTCCGGCTCGCAAATTCAGTCGAGACCTAGTCCACGCATGTCCCCCGAGGGCCACATCGGCCAGGGCAAGCCAAGTCGACGATGAAGCGTGGTGAGTCTCGGCCGCGAGCGGTCGGTGGGATCTGACACGAATCTGACACACCGAGGTAAAGCACACTCGGGCACCCGAGCGGCACTTGCCCGGATCTCGCAGCGGACGATCTGGGAGGATCGCCGAGTGACGTCCCACCTGCCTCTTGACGGTCTCCGTGCCCATCGCGGCCCTGTGATTGCACCAACCGACCCCGGCTACGACGCCGCTCGCGAATCCTTCAACGCACTCGTCGACGCACGGCCGGTCGCGATCGTGCGACCGACCGGCGCGGAGGACGTACGCGTCGCGATCGACTTCGCGCGCAGACTGGAGCTTCCTGTTTCGATCCGCGGCGGCGGTCACAGCGTTGCAGGTCATTCGGTTGGTGACGGCAGCGTGATGGTCGACCTTCGTCTGCTTCGCGAGGTCTCCCTCGACCGTCAGCGTCACCTCGTTCAGGTTGGGGGCGGTTGCTGCTGGAACGACGTCGATGCACGCACGCAGTCCTTCGATCTCGCAATGCCCGGGGGGACGTTCGGAGATACGGGGGTTGCCGGCCTCACGCTCAACGGTGGCATCGGCCACTTGATCGGCGCGTACGGTCTCACTCTCGACAACCTCGAAGCTGCGGAGGTCGTAGCTGCGGACGGCCGCGTGGTCGAAGTTACGGCGCACGCCGAGCCCGAGCTCTTCTGGGCGCTTCGGGGTGGCGGTGGCAACTTCGGAGTGGTCACCTCGTTCACGTTCCGCGTGCACGGGGTCTCTGTCATGACGGCTGGGGCGCTCGTCCACCGCCTCGACGACGCGACCGAAGTTCTTAAGGCTTTTCGCGACCTGCGCGACGAGCTTCCAGACAGCGTGACCTGCATTGCGACGCTCACCGGCGGAGGCGGCCGAGTCGACGAGCGCCCCGTCTTGCTTACGACGATCGCCGGCCTCGGCTCACCGACCGAAGTCGCAAAGACAATCGCCCCCCTACGTACACGGAAACCACTGCTCGACACGGTGTCTCGGATGTTCTATTCGCAGGTTCAGGGCCTCTACGGGTACATGCCATTCGGCCTTCGCAACTACTGGACAGGGCGCTTCCTCAATGACCTCGATGACGATCTGATCGCTTTCCTCGTCGAGCATCTCCGCGGGCCGGAGCCGGGTGACGCAAGCATCTTGATAGAGCCGTTTCATGGGGCCGCCTCGCGCGTGCCCAGTGAAGACACCGCGTTTGCATTCCGGCATGCACGCTTCAACGTCAGCGGGCTCGCGCACTGGGAGCATCCCGAACGTGACAGCTCCGGGATCGAGTGGGCCGGCTCGGTGCGCGAGCGACTGCAGCCCCTATCGGTTGGTAGCTACCTGAACTACGTGAGCGACACGGAGGCGGACACGGCCGAGGATGCATACGGAGTGGGCGCGTTCACCCGCCTGCAGGCCGTTAAGACCGCATGGGATCCCGACAACATCTTCCGTTTCAACCACAACATCTCGCCGGGAGCGGGTGCTTAGTTCGAGCCGCACCTAGCCCGCCGCCCTCAAGCGACATTCCCGCACGCTGGGCACGGCAACGAGACCTCGCGCGACGGGGTGCTGGACGACACGGTCGGATCGCGACCCCGAGCTGACGACCCGAACCTCCGGCGTGTACTTCGAGCCGACCCCTCAGACCTGGAGCTGCTGGAGGGCGGAAGTGAGTCGGAGAGGGCCGAGCTCATCGCGCAGCGCCTCCGAGAGTGGAAGTCGGCCGCCAACGCATTTTGAGCAGCGGAGGGCCGGCGAGGCCCGCGGGCGCGGTCAGCGGGCGGCGAACCTGCTAACGAGCTCCTCCTGGCCAGACGTCTCGAGCGCGCGCGCCCCCCGCGCGGCCCGGACCGA
>DASTWH010000233.1:0-7684 GCA_035758735.1 Gaiellaceae bacterium | reverse complement strand
CTGACCGGGCGGGAAACCCAGCTCTAGCCTGCGAGCGCGATCTCGAGATCGTCGATCAGGTCGTCGGACGACTCGATGCCGACCGAGAGCCGGACGAGCGTCGGCGGGACGGCGAAGGGCGCATCTGCGGTCGATGCGTGGGTCATGCGTGCCGGGTGCTCGATGAGGCTCTCGACGCCACCGAGGCTCTCCGCGAGCTTCCAGATCCTCGTCCGCGAGACGAGGTCGACGGCCTGCTGCTCGTCGCCCAGGAGGAACGAGACCATGCCTCCGAAGTTACGCATCTGACGCGCCGCGAGCGGGTGGCCAGGGTGCGAGGGCAGTCCCGGGTAGAGGACGCGCTCGACGCGTGGATGGCGCTCGAGGAACGCTGCAACCGTAATGGCGTTCGCGCAGTGGCGGTCCATCCGGACCGCGAGTGTCTTCACGCCGCGCAGGACGAGCCAGGCGTCGAACGGCCCGGGCACGGCGCCGAGCGACTTCTGCAGGAACGCGAGCTCCTCCGCGACGCCGTCGTCGTTCGTCGCGACGAACCCGCCCACGACGTCGGAATGGCCGCCGAGGTACTTCGTCGTCGAGTGGAGCGCGACGTCGGCGCCGAGCTCGAGTGGCTGCTGGAGGTACGGCGTCGCGAACGTGTTGTCGACGACGACGAGTGCGTCAACCGCGTGCGCCGCCTCGGACGCCGCAGCGATGTCGACGATGTTGAGCGCCGGATTCGTCGGCGTCTCGAGCCAGACGAGCCTCGTCCGCTCGTCGAGGTGGTCGGAGAGGCCGCTCGAGATCTCGTCCGGCGTGAGGAACGTGAACCGGTAGCCCTTCGGCTCGTAGACCTTCGTGAACATCCGGTAGATGCCGCCGTAGACGTCGTTCACCGCGACGACGTGATCGCCCGGCGAGAGCAGGTGCATGAGCGTCGTCGCAGCGCCGAGGCCTGACGAGAACGCGCGCCCGTGCCTCGCTCCCTCGAGCGATGCGATGCACTCCTGCAGCGCCGTGCGCGTGGGGTTGGCGACGCGCGCGTAGTCGTATCCCTTGTGCACGCCGACCGCGTCCTGGACGTACGTCGACGTCTGGTAGATCGGCGTCGTGATGGCGCCGGTCGCGCTGTCCGGCTCCTGCCCGTCGTGGATCGCGCGCGTCTCGAAGTGCACGGCCGGATGCTACGCGCGGAGCCATGCGGCGAGGCTCGCCAGCGCCTCGTCCGCGCGGGATGCGTCGCCCCATGCGCCGAGCACCTCGAGCTCGCCGGTCTTCCGGTCGAACCTCGGCTCGATCCGCCCGACGAGCTGGTCGCCGACGAGGATCGGCAGGACGTAGTAGCCGTACTCGCGCTTCGCCCTTGGGACGTACATCTCCAGCCGGTAGCGGAAGTCGAAGAGCGCCTCGGCCCGGTCGCGGTCGTGGATCAGGCGGTCGAAGGGGGAGAGGAAGGTGACGCGCTCCGGGACGGGGTCGTCGGCGACGTCGGGGTGGGCTTCCCAGCCCTCGGGCGTCCGCCGCACGCCGAGCGCGCGGAAGCGCTGCTCGGCTCGCCGCTTCTCGGCCTCGCGCAGCGGGACCCGCTCGATCTCCGGGTACCAGCGCTCGGCGAGATCCCAGAGTCGCTGCCCGTTGCGGCGGCCGACGATGGCAACACGTCCGCGCCCGTGGAGGATCTCCAGCATGACCGCGACGTTGCGGTTGCCCCACCAGCCGCCCGACTCGAAGGTGCGCACCGAGTGGTCCTCGAGCTCGCGGGAGAGCATCGGCCCGTTCCGTTCGAGCTCGCGGAGGACGTGCCGCTTGTAGCGCGCGTTCTTCGCGAGGAACTCGTCGCCGCGGCGCTCCCAGGTGTACTTCCCACGACGTCGGCGCATCCGCGCCTGCATGTACGGGAGAGCCTCCTCCGGCCAGATGAAGGCGTTCCATTCGTAGAGCTTCTTCTCGTCCCAGAGCAGCCGGTCGAGCTCGGCGACCTCGTAGGGGCCGAGGCGGCTCCAGAGGACGAGCTGCTGCGGCGGCGCGACCGTCGAGATCGGATCGAGCTGCAGGAAGCCCAGGTGGCGCACCGTGTCGAGGACGTTCGTGGCCGAGCCGTCGAGGAGCTGCGCGCGCACGGCGATCCGGCGCGCCTCCTCCGGTGAGACGATTCTCATTCGGCCTGGAGGCGCCAGGGAAGCTCCTCCTCTGCACCCGACTCGACCGGCGTCTCGGCGACCCGAGCGTCGTGCCAGTCCGCATAACGCTTGGCGAGTGGTGCTGCGGTGACACCGTGTGCGAGCACCGACAGGCCGACGGTGACGAACGCCGTCGTGAGGACGGCGCTCTCGTGCGGGAGCCCCTCCTCCTCGAGGACGAGGAGGGCGAAGACGATCGATGCGGCGCCCCGCGGGCCGAACCAGCCGAGGAACGCCACGGTCGGTCTGCGGGCGCCCGTGCCGACCATCGAGATCGCGACGGGGAGCATCCGGATCACCGTGAGGCTGAGGGCTGCGTAGAGCGCGATCTGCCAGTCGAGGTCGCGGATCGCCGGGCCGAGGAGCACGGCGCCGAAGAGGACGAACGTCACCGCGGCCAGGACCGCGCCCGTCTGCTCGATCAGGTGCGACACCTCGCCGCCGCGATGCCGTCGCATCCCGCCGAACATCATGCCGCCGACGAAGGCGGCGATGAAGCCGGACCCGCCGACGGCCTCGGCGAGAGTGAACGCGAGGAGCGCGCCGGCGAGGGGAACGACCTGGAGCCACGTGTCGTCCACGAGTCGGCGCGCGGTGCCGTGGACGACGACGGCAGCCGCGAGGGTGCCCGCGATGACTCCCATGAGGACGCCGTACCCGATCTTCTCGAACACGAGCTGCACGGCGTGGCCGTGGCCGATCGCTCCCTCCTCGGCGAGGGCGATCGCCAGCGCGATGAGGAACAGCGGCACGCAGATCCCGTCGTTGAGCCCGGCCTCGACGTTGAGGCTCTGCCGGATCCGCACCGGAAGCCGCTTCGACGTGACGACCACCTGGCCGAGCGCGGCGTCGGTGGGGGCGAGGACGATCGCCACGAGGAGCGCCTCGGGCCACGCCAGCTCGGGGAGCACGAGGAGCGCGACCGCGAACCCGGCGAGGATCGTGAGCGGCAGGCCGATCCCCAGCAGTCTCGCCGGGATGTGCAGGGTGCGACGGAGCGCTACGAGATCGATGCGCGAGGCATCGGAGAAGAGCACGACGCCGAGCGTCGCCTCCGCGAACACCTCGACCTCGAGCCCTTCGGCGTCGGGATCGACGAGGCCGAGCGCATCGACGCCCACGACCAGGCCCGCGGCCGTGAAGAACATGGCCGCCGTGATCGGGGAGCCCTCGACGCGCCGCGAGACCGCGGCGAAGGCGAGGAGGACGAACGCGAGCGTGACGAGCTGCCAGTGCACGCGCGGGACTCTCGCAGAGAGCGGACCGGGCTAGCGGCGCACGTGCTCGAGCCCGATCGTGCGCCGGAGGCGGTCGACCGCGCGGTCGAAGGCGTCGTCCAGCGCTGCCGACCGCCGCACCCCGGGCTCGATGTGGAGCGCCTTCACGACGAGCGCTCCCTCGGCCCGCTCGGACTTGAGGTCGGCCCGTCCGACGATGCGGTCGCGCCAGAGGAACGGCAGGACGTAGTAGCCGAACTGCCGCTCGTGCGCGCGCTTGTAGACCTCGATGAGGTGCTCGAAGCCGAGGATCCGTCGCGCGAAGGGACGGTCCCAGAGCAGGTTGTCGAAGGGGGAGAGGAGGGCCGCTGCGGTCGGCCGGGGCGGATCGAGGTCGGTGCCTGCCAGGACGAGCACGTCGGCGTCTCCGTCTTCGACGCGGACGCGTTCCAGGACGCGCTCGGCAACGAGGTGGTCGGCATGCGGACGGACGCGTGCCGCGCCGCCGCGCAGGCGCCAGTGCTCGGCGATCCCGGCATCCGTGAGCGCTCCGCGGGCACGAACCGCACGGACCGCCAGCTCGCGGTCGCGCGTGGCCTCGTCGGGCGCCGGCGCGTCGAGGACCTCGCGCGGGATGACGCGCTCGGCGAGGTCGTACGAGCGCTGGAAGCCGCTGACCCGTCCCGCGATGACGATCTCGCCTGCGTTCCAGAGTGCCTCGAGCACCATCTTCGCGGGCTTCCAGTTCCACATTCCGCCGCCGCCCTCGCCGCCGAACTCGCGCGAGGTGACGGGGCCCCGCTCGCGGATCGCGGCGAGCACCTCCCGCGTGACCTCGGGATGCTCGGCCGTGACGTCGCCGCGCCATGGGTGGTTGCGCGTCATGCGGGCCCGGAAGAGCGGCCATTCCTCGACCGGGATGAGGCACGCCTCGTGCGCCCAGTACTCGAAGATCCGACCCTCTCCGAGAAGCCGTGAGACGGTCTCGCGCGGATACGCGCCGACGCGCGAGCCGAGCGCGATCCGGTGACTCCGCTCGACGGCGGTGATCGAGTCGAGCTGCACGCACGACAGAGCGCGGACCGCCTCCTCGACCTCGTCGGCCCTGCCGGTTCGGGCGCGGGACGCGTAGCCCTGGGCGCCGATCGCGATCCGGCGAAGTGCAGTGACCGAGACGGTGCGCACGTGGGCATTCAACGTGCGCCGGCGGCTGTAGGTTCCCGCGGTGGCGGAGTGGGACGCCGAGGTCGTCGTCGACGAAGGGCTCGTGCACGAGCTCCTCGCCGAGCAGTTTCCCGAGCTCGACGCGTCCTCGGCGCGTCTGCTCGGGGAGGGCTGGGACAACTCCGTGTGGGTCGTCGAGGAACGGTGGGCGTTTCGCTTGCCTCGTCGGGACATCGCGATTCCGGGCGTCCAGCGGGAGCTCGCCGTGCTTCCCGCACTCGCGCCACTGCTTCCGGCGCCGATCCCTGTGCCACGGTTCGTCGGCGCGCCGAGCGACCGCTTCCCGTGGCCGTTCTTCGGAGCGGAGCTCCTCTCAGGTGTCGAGCCGTGCGACGCCGGGCTGAGCGACGACGATCGCGAGGAGCTCAGCGGCGAACTCGGACGGTTCCTGCGTGTCCTTCATTCGGAGGAGACGCTCGCGCGTGTGGACCCCCGCTCGGAGCTTCCAGACGACCCCCTCCGTCGAGCAGACATGCCGTTTCGTGTGACCCGGACGCGTGAACGGATCGCCGAGCTCCCACCCGACGTATGGCGTCCACCGGTGCGGGTGGCGGAGGTCCTGGCCGAAGCCGAGCGTCTTCCGCCGAGGGCGAGGCGAGTGCTCACCCACGGCGACCTTCATGTGCGCCATTTGCTCGTCGAACGCGGAGGGGTGACCGGCGTCATCGACTGGGGCGACCTGTGCCGATCGGACCCTGCGATCGATCTCATGCTGGTGTGGTCGCTGCTTCCACCCGCCGGCCGTGACCGCTTCGCGGAGGCGTACGGGGCACTCGACGAGGAGGACGTCCTCCGCGCACGGGTTCTCGCGTTCTTCCTCGGACTCACGCTCGCGATCTACGCACACGACGTCGGTCACGCCGCGCTGCAGCGTGAGTGCGTCGCAGGCCTCGAACGGACGCTCGTCGACTAGTCGGGGACGCCGCCCTCGAGGATCGTCGCGAGCCGCGCCGGGTCGATGTTCCCGCCCGAGACGATGCAGACGACCCGCTCGGCGTCGACGCGTCCGGCGAGCGCCGCCGCGACCGGCAGTCCCGCTGCGCCCTCACCCACCACGCGTGCCCGTTCGACGAGCGTGCGCACCGCGGCAGCTGCGTCCGCGAGCGAAACCGCGAACGCGTCCGTCAGAAGCGGCTCGGCGAGCTCCCACATCTTCGGGAGCAGAGCGCCCGAGCCGGCGCCGTCGATGAAGGACACCGTGTACTCGACCTTCGTCGGCGTTCGCCCGTTCGCCATCGCCGCGGTCACCGGCGCTCCCGTTTCGGGCTCGCAAACGTAGATCCTCGCGTCCGGACGCAGAGCCTTGACGGCGCTCGCGATGCCGGTCGAGAGCCCACCGCCGCCCCAGGGGATCAGCACGGCGTCGAACTCCGGGAGGTCCTCGACGAGCTCGAGACCGGCTGTGCCGTTCCCCGCGATGACGGCCTCGTCCTGCACCGGGTGGATGAAGAGACCCTCGACACCATCGACCCGACCTGCCGCCATCGCAGCCCACCAGTCGTCCCAGGAGAGGCGGACGATTTGCCCGCCGAGACGCTCCACCGCCGCGAGCTTCGTCGCGGCCGCGTTGTGTGGCGCGACGATCGTCGCGGGGACGCCGAGCTTCCGAGCCATCCAGGCAACGCCCTGCGCCATGTTCCCCGTGCTCGTCGTGACGAGGCCGCGCGCGACCTCGTCGGGCGGCGCGCTGAGGACTGCGTTTCCCGCGCCGCGGATCTTGAACGAGCCGATCGGCTGCAGGTTCTCGAGCTTCAGCCAGATCTCCACCGGGGCGTCGTCCACGTGGAGACGGACGACGGGCGTGCGGACGGCGGTGCCGGCGATGCGGTCCCGCGCGGCCTCGATCTCCGCGAGCGGGATCAGAACGGAGCCTCGACGCCCACGCCGCGCTCACGTGCGCGCCGGACGATGAGCTCCGCGGACGCGAGGTCCTCGACGGCGATTCCGAGAGACTCGAAGATCGTCAGCTCGTCCTCGTGCTCCCGTCCGGCGTGCATGCCTGCGAGCACGTCGCCGAGCTCGGCCTTGATGTGGTCGGGGCCGATGGCACCTTCGGCCGCGGCGATGATGTAGTCGCCCGCCTCGTTGAGACACGACTCGCGGCGATCCGTGAAGAACGAGGCCGTCGCGACGGTCTCCGTGTCGAGCTCCCGGGTCGTCGGGAAGCACGACCCGACGGCGTTGACGTGCGCGCCGCGCGCGAGCCAGCGCCGCTCGACGATCGGCTCGACGGTCGCGGTCGTCGTGCACACGACCTCGGCGCCGAACAGCGCCGCGTCGACGGAGGGAGCGACGGTCGCGCCCACGCTGCCCGCCAGCTCCTCCGCCTTGTCGAGATCGCGCGACCAGATCCGGACCTCGGGGTCGTCGAGCACCGCCCGCATCGCGTGGACGTGCCCGCGGGCCTGTGCACCCGAGCCGAGGATCGCGACGCGCTGGGCGTCCGGGCGGGCGAGAGCACGCGTCGCAACCGCCGATACCGCCGCCGTCCGGATCTCCGTGATCGGCGACGCGTTCATGATCGCGAGCAGCTCGCCGTTCTCACCGTCGTGGAGGAGGACGCCGCCCATGTGGGTGTCGAGCCCCCGCGCCGGGTTCGTCGGGACGATGACGATCTCCTTGAGCCCGTACGCCTTCGTCGGCGCGTCGCGGTACGCGGGCATGAGGCCGAGAAGAGTGTCGGCGCCCTCCGGGCGCGCGATCGAGCGCAGCGGGTTGTAGAGGTCACCGCGTGCGAGGGAGGCGAGCACCTCCGTCATCGCCTCGATGCACGACTCCATGTCGAGGAGCTCGCGGACATCGTGCTCCGACAGGACGATCACGCGCGTTCCTCGCCGGCACCGGCTCCCGGGCGGCGGAGCCGCCCTCCGCCTGCGCCTGACGCCGCTCGCGGCGGGATGCGTCGCGCTCGGGGCTTGTCCGTACGTCGAGTACTGTCCTGCGCCCCTCGCGCTTGCCTCCCTCGCGAGCAACGCCCGAGGAGCGCGCGAACCGCCGTGCTCTTCCGTTCACGCTTCACGCGAACAACCCTCGCAGATCGGCGCAGTCGTCCGCACTGACGTCGAGTGCGAGCGCCTCGCGGAC
>DASTWH010000223.1:0-5000 GCA_035758735.1 Gaiellaceae bacterium | reverse complement strand
ACCCCGAGTACAAGCGGGATACGTTTTGATCGTTTCTTGAGCGCCCCGTTTCACGCTTCAAGTGTCGATGGGAGTCCAATGAAACGCTCGCCGGTGGGGTACGCGACGTGGCTTGCAGTCACCGCGCTCGTCGTGTCAGCACCTCTCGACTTTCAGGAGCGGACGGCGCGAGCAGCGTTCCCCGGACAGAACGGGAGACTCGCCTTCGTCCGAGGGCTGGATATCTGGACCGTCAACCCGGACGGCTCGAACCCCCTCCAGCTCACAACCAGCCCCGGACTCGACCGCTCGCCGCGCTGGTCACCGGATGGGACGAGGCTCGCATTTGCCAGTTCGAGGAATGGCGGCTCGAAGCTCTTCGTGATGAACGCCGACGGCAGCGGCCAGCACCAGCTCACGTTCACCTCGGCGCGCGATCGCACCAGCGCGTGGTCGGCGGACGGCACGCAGATCGTCTACGACAAGGAGTTCTCCGAGATTTACGCGATCAACGCTGATGGAAGCGGCGGCGAGCGAAAGCTTGCCGACGGGCTACTCCCCGGCACCTCGCCGTATGGCGACAAGGTCGCCTTCACGGCCAGTGCGGTCGGACTCATCACGATGAGGCTCGACGGGAGTTCGCGGTCCCAGGTCACCCGCGGTGATGCGGACTGGAGCGCCAACTGGTCGCCGGGTGGGACGGACCTCGTCTTCACCCGTCCGGTGGCGGAGGCGGACAGGGACGTCATTCGCGTCCATGCCAACGGGCTCGGCCTCGTCCAACTCACGAACACGCCGAGCCGAGTGGAGGTCGGGCCAGTCTGGTCGCCCGACGGCACGAAGATCGCCTTTCTCGGCTGCTCTCTGCCGCTCGGTGGATCCGACTGCGGGATCTACATCATGAACCGAGACGGAAGCGGCGAGACGCAGGTGCCGAACGTGACTGGCTCGTTCGCAGAGGCAAACCTGGACTGGCAGTCCATGCCCCCATTCCCCCAAGACGCCGCGCCGGCAACTCTGACCGTGGGACCCGTGCCGCGAGGGTCGGGCACGGTGACGAGTGCGCCCGTGGGACTCGAGTGCCCGTCCGTCTGCTCTTCGGAGTTCGACCGGGGCACAAGCGTACGGTTGGAGGCTCGGCCGACCGCGAGTCTCGCGTTTCTCGGCTGGAGCGGTGCGTGTTCGGGGCGGAGCCCGTCGTGCACCGTGACCATGGACGGTGACAAGCGCGTGGGCGCATCCTTTGGCCGAAGCACATTCAGGCTCGCCGTCTCGGTCAGAGGCCCGGGCCGAGTCGTCAGCTCGCCGCGGAGGATCACCTGCGCGTCGCAGTGCACGGCCTCGTTCAACCGTGGCACTCGCGTCGTGCTTCGCGCCCAGCCCGGCAAAGGAGCCACCCTCGTTGGCTGGAGCGGCGCTTGCAAGGGCTCGAGGACGTGCACCGTCTTGATGAATGCAGACCGCGTAGTAAGAGCGCGGTTTCGCCGTTGACTCGTTCGAGAGACGGCTCTCTCCACCACTTGCGCGTTGCAGCCGTACTCGGCTCGTCCGACCTCTCAGCCCGCCGCGGCAGCGCTCGTCTCGCCGCGACCGACTCCCGGACGCGCTCTGCGAACTTCCAGACCTCGACCGTTCGTGCGCTCGCGATCGATCCGGCGCGACCGTCGACGGTGCACGCGTTGAGGCAGGCCCCAGGCTGTCGCCTCGGACGGCGCACCGCCACCCCGCTCGTGTCAGCTGCCATTGTGTGGTGGCGCGGCGGGCAGTTGCACCGTCACGCGGAGCCCGCCTGCGGCGCGCGGGGTGAGGGTGAGGTCTCCGTCGTGTGCTTGGGTGATGCTCTTGACGATTGCCAGACCGAGGCCGACACCGGCGTGGTCGGTGCGGATGCGTTTGGTGCCGCGCTGAAACGGCTCGGCAAGCGTGGAAACGAACTGGGGCGCGAGCATCTCACCGCTGTTCTCGACCGTGAGCACCACACTCTTGGGCTGAGCGCTGGTCGAGACCCACACCGTGCCCCGTTCAGGCACGTTGTGGACGATCGCGTTGTGCACGAGGTTCGTACTCATCTGCAGCAGGAGCGCGTGTGAGCCGATGGTGGGAGTCGTGTCGCCGGAGGTCTCGATGGAGAGGCCGTTGTGTTCTGCGAGGGGGAGGAGCGTTTCGGTGGCTTCCTCGGCTATGAGGGACAGGTCGACGTGTTCTCGGGGAAAGGACCGCCGGTCGCTTCGGCTGAGCAGGAGCAGTGCTTCGGTGAGGTCGATCGCTCGGGTGTTGACGGCATGGAGACGGTCGACGAGCTCGCCGGCGTCGCGGTTCCGATCGTTGCGGGCAACATCGAGAAGGGTCTGCGTGATCGCCAGCGGGGTACGCAGTTCGTGGGAGGCGTTGGCTGCGAACCTCTGCTGCTCGGCGACCTGCGCTTCGAGCCGCGCGAGCATGGCATCGAAGCTGTCGGCGAGTTCGCGGAACTCGTCCTGCCGGCCTTCCAACTCGATCCGGTGGGAGAGTGACCCGTTCGCGGCCGTGCGTGTGGCGTCCGTGATGCGGGTCAGGGGGGCGAGCATTCGGCCAGCGAGAATCCAACCCCCCAAGAGGCCGAACACCAAGAGGAACGCCAGAACGATGGCGGCGGCCGGGGCGAAAGCGCGCAGAAGGAAGGATTGGTTCCCGGGGACCAAGCCACCGAGCGTGCTGACCAGATCGTCGGGTACATATCGCAGGAAGTCGAACGATTGCCCTGGTTGGCCGGCGAACCACGCGGCCGCGAGCATCAAGAAGCCCGCCAGCATGAGGAAGCCCGCGTAGCTGAGGGTGAGCTTGAGGCGAACGCTCAAACCAGGGGCTCTATCCACGATCGTGTCCCTCGAGCACGGCGTCTGGCTGGGTGTCGATGCGGTAGCCGACGCCGGCCACCGTGGCGATGATCCAGGGTTCGCCGAGGCGTTTGCGCAGTTGGGAGACCGTGATGCGCACGGCGTTGGTGAAAGGGTCTGCGTTCTCATCCCACGCTCGCGCCAGGAGTTCTTCGGCGCTGACGACACCGCCTTCGGCAGCGACCAGGACATCCAGCACTGCGAACTGCTTTCGGGTCAGCGCGACGTAGCGGTCGTCGCGGTAGACCTCCCGGCGGAACGGATCCACGCGCAGACCTGCGATCTCTCGTACAGGCGGCCTGTTGTGGGCGCGCCTGCGGTCGAGCGCTCTGAGCCGGAGCACGAGTTCTTGGAGTTCGAACGGCTTCGTGAGGTAGTCGTCGGCGCCGAGCTCGAATCCGGAGGCCTTGTCGTCGAGACGGTCGGCAGCGGTGAGCATGAGGACAGGCATGCCGGTTCCGGAGGCGACGATGCGTTCGGCGATCTGGTCACCCGTAGGTCCGGGAATGTCTCGATCGAGGACGGCGATGTTGTAGGCATTGACGCTCAGCAGCTCCAGAGCGGTGTCGCCGTCACCTGCGATGTCTGCCGCGATCGCTTCGAGGCGTAGGCCATCACGGATGGCTTCTGCCATGTAGGGCTCGTCCTCGACGATCAGTACACGCATGCTCCGATGCTAGAGCCCGCGCCTATCGTCGGCGTATCGAAAACCACATACGTGCCGGCAACGCCGTGCCGCGTTGACTGGAGACGTGGCCTACGGCACGCGAGCACGAGCAACGCCTCGTCGGATTCGTATCCGCAGACGGCGTGCCGCTGGCGTGCTCGTCGCTATCGCGGTGATCGCTACAGCACTCGGCAACAAGCTACTGGTGTCCTCCTCCTCCTCGGCGATGTCCTCGTCCTCGATGCTGGTGTCGCCGACGGCCACATCGCCGACCAGCGCTCCCGGAAAGGAGCACCGTGGTCTTCGCGCTGAGCTCCGTGTCGCGCTTGGCGAGGCTGACGGTGCCGTCCCCGACGGCACGACGGTCTTCGATGGGGCGATCCCTGGTGTAGCCAACCTCGATGCAGCTCTCCTCGGTGCTCTGCGCCAGGCCGCAACTCATGCCGCGCACGACGGGGTCGAGTTCTTCGTCGATAGCGGTTGGCGTTCGGCGGAGTACCAGAAGCGACTTCTCGAGGAGGCGATCCTGAAGTACGGCTCGAGAGCGGAAGCTGCCCGATGGGTTGCCAAACCCAACACGTCCGCTCACGTTTCGGGCGACGCGGTCGACATTGGGCGCTCCGATGCCACATCGTGGCTGTCTGAGCACGGCGCCGAATACGGGCTATGCCAGATCTACAGCAACGAACCCTGGCACTACGAACTGCGCCCCGAAGCCGTCGATCGCGGTTGCCCGCCCATGTACGCCGACCCTGCAGACGACCCGAGGGCGCAGCAGTGACCAACAGCGCGCCAAGAACCAATGTGAGGCTGTCGGGGTCCAGCGATTGAGGTCTCCGTCAGGTTCGGCGCCGCTACCTCCGGCGCCGGGCGGCCAACGACGCTCGGGACGTGCTCGACGGACTGGCGACGCGCGAAGCGGCGAGCGCAGCCGGAGGGCCGTGAACCTCGCGAGCGTGTTCGGGCCGGACCGCACTGCACGGTCCGGCCCGAGTCGCCGACCGAGATCGTCTACCGGTTGACGACGTTGCGGACCTCGAGAATCTCGGGCTCGCTCGAAAACTCGATCCCGACCTCCTTCAAGATCGGCATCAGGCGCTCGCCGTAGGCCTCGAACTGCTCGCGGGAGTCCCAGATCTCGCTCACGGCCAGATTGTTGTTCGAACCGAAACAGACGTGATGCGCCATGCCTTCGGGAGGAAATTCGACCCCGGCGGACTCGTGCTTCCGCAGTGCTTCGTCGTACCTCTCGCTCGTTAGGTTGGTTGGCTTGAAGCGCACGAGAATGCCCGTCTTGCGTGCGTCTGTGGTCGCAGGCGCCGACTCAGGAATGGTGCTGGCCATTGGGTGGCCTCCTTCGTGTGGATGCTCCTGGCCGAGCCGCTCTCCGTGAAAGCGAGGAGTCTGAACCAGGGAAGCACGTCCAACCTACAGGTTCGGAGGAGCTCCGTGCGAGGGCGAGGCGACACATGCTGACG
>DASTWH010000159.1:0-6031 GCA_035758735.1 Gaiellaceae bacterium | reverse complement strand
GAGCGGAGGCCGAGGTGCTCGCAAAGACGCTCTTCCTCGCGGGCGACTCCAAGTGCGCGCTGGACGAGGCTGAAAGGGCAGGGATCCCGACCGTTCTCGTGACGACGGCAGGAGACGTGCTGCTCGCAGGAGGGCTCGCGTGAGATCCGACCCGACCTTCTGGATCCTCGCGCGTGCCAGTGGGCTCGTTGCGTATGGACTCCTGACCACGTCCGTCCTGGCCGGGATCGTGTTGAAGGCGCGCCCGTTCGGCCCTGCGCTCAAGGCTGTCATCGTGACGGACCTGCACCGATTCCTCGCCATGCTCGGGCTCGGCTTCATCGCGCTTCACGCGGCAGCCCTCGTCCTCGACAGCACCGTCCGCATATCCGTTACGGCTCTCTTCGTGCCCGGCCTCGTTCCGTACCGACCGCTGTGGTCGTCACTCGGGGTACTGGCCGCCGACCTCGTGCTCCTCGTGTACGCCTCGTCCGCGCTCAGGCGTCACGTCGGCGCCAGAGCATGGAGACGCCTGCACTGGCTCACCTACGCGATCTTCGCGCTTGCCACCGTCCATGGCCTCGCAGCCGGTACCGACAGCGGCAGGCCCTGGGCGCTCGCGCTGTACGGCGGGGCGCTCGGCGCGGTTGCGGCTGCGGCCGGCTGGCGAGCACTCGTCCCTGCAACCAAAGGAGGTACCACCCCATGTACCGCATAGAGATCGACCGCTCCCTGTGTAGCGCCTACGGAACGTGCATCGACATCGCACCGGAACTCTTCGCGTTGTCCGATGACCTGATCGCGGTGGCTCGCGTCGGGGCGACGGACGCCGAATCCGCAGTGGAAGCGGCCGGCGCCTGCCCGATGGGCGCGATCAGGCTCGTCGAGATCCGAGCCGATGCGACGAGGCGAGCCGCGTGATCCGGACGCTTGTGAGGGACGGCACCTCCAGGTTCGCGCGGCGGACCGACGTGCGGTGCTCTCGATCCCTCAGGCGTTTCTCATCTCCATCTGATTCGGTTCGTTGATGGCCTGGGCCAAGCGCCTGCTCAGAGGCGGGAGCAGCGGCAATGGGCAGTTGACCGCGGTGGTTGCCTCCGTGCTGCTGGTGTTGCTCGCAATCGAGGGAGCAACCTTGCTCCAGATCCGAGCTCTCCTGACGGTCCACGCATTCGTCGGGATGCTGCTGATCCCGGTCGTCTCGTTGAAGCTCGCGAGTACAGGTTGGCGCATGCTCCGCTACTACCGCCACAGCAAGGAGTACGTCCGCTTGGGCCCGCCGCCAGTCGTGTTGCGCGCGGTCGTCGCGCCTGTGCTCGTGGTGTCGACACTCGTCCTCTTTGCAACGGGCATTGCGCTTCTCGTCCTCGGCCAGACAGAGGGGGCGGTTGTCGGGTTGCACAAGGCGAGCTTCATCGTGTGGTTCGGCGCGGCTGGGGTGCACGTACTGGCACACATCTTCAAGCTGCCGCGGCTCTTGCGTTCACGCGCGGCCGGTACCGGCCTTCGCGTGGCTCTGGCCGCAGGTGTGGTCGTAGCTGGAGTCTTTCTGGCAGTCGTAACGCTTCCGAGCGCTGACCGACTGCAGGACCGCGCGACGGCTCATGTGGGCCTCGACTCGGACTAGGCTGCGCGCCACGGGAACGAACGAAGGAGGTGCCGGTGACCGAGTCGCAGCGAACGACGAGCGCCGAAGCCAAGCGGGTGGGCGACGCGATCGGCGTCGACTGGAGTGGTTCGACCTGGAGCCGTTCCGCCACGGGATGGACGTCGAGTACGAGCACGGTTCGCACGACCCGCAGACGGACGTGACAGGCGACGACCCGATCCTGACCGGGAAGATTGCGCTCGCACACATGAAGGAGTTCCCCGACTACTACGTGCGCCTCGAGCGAATGGAGGAAGAGGCCTCCAGGGACTGGGCTACGAAAGCTTCCTGACGCCTGTTCTGACGTCCTTCGAGGGAGCCCTCGGACGACCACCCAACCGAGCGCAGACTGTCCGAGCGCGAGCGCACGGATCAGTAGTTGGTCACATCGCCGGGCGTGCTTGCCCCGATGGTGGGAGCGCCGTCGCGGGAGAACCTGGCGGTAAGGAGGTGGTTCGAATGCAGGTCGTGACGGGAGGACCGCAGCTTGCCCTCGAAGGCGAACTGGCGCCGCATCTGAGTCGCTGGCTGTGGCTCGTCAAGTGGCTCCTTGCCATTCCGCACTACATCGTGCTCTTCTTCCTCTGGCTCGCATTGGTCGTGCTGACGGTGGTCGCGTTCTTCGCGGTGCTGTTCACCGGCCGCTACCCGCGAGGGATCTTCGACTTCAACGTCGGAGTTCTGCGCTGGTCGTGGCGGGTCTCCTTCTATACCTTCGGCGCCCTCGGCACCGACGAGTACCCGCCGTTCACGCTCGCGGACGTGCCCGAGTACCCGGCGCGGCTCGAGATCGACTACCCGGAGAACCTGCGCCGCGGTCTCCCCCTGATCGGGTGGTGGCTCCTCGGCATCCCGCAGTTCTGCATCGCGGGGATCTTCGCCGGGGCCGGTTGGTCGCTCGGGCTCATCGGCATCCTCGTGCTCGTCGCTGGCGTCCTGCTGCTCTTCAAGGATCGGTATCCAGCGGAGATCTTCGACCTCGTGCTCGGGCTCAACCGCTGGGTGCTCCGCGTCGTCGCCTACGGGGCGTTCATGACCCGCGAGTACCCGCCGTTCCGGCTCGATGCCGGCCCGCACGAGCCGTCCTTCGAGGTGACGCAGACGGAGATCGCGTGAACGGGTCGCCGCCCGCGACGCAGGACGTCGCGGCGGAGGTGGGCGCGGCCAAAGGCAAGGCGCGTCTACCGCCGCGATGGTTCATCAAGACATTCTGGCGCGCGCACCGACGGATCGTGCGAGCGAGCGGGGGCCGCAAGGGACTGTGGCCCCCGCGGCCAGGCAAGTGGGGTGCCCTGCGGCTCACCACGACCGGCCGACGTAGCGGCGAGCCGCGAAGCGTGATCTTGGGGTACTACGAGGACGGGCCAAACCTCGTCTCAATGGCCATGAACGGCTGGGGTGCCGCTGAGCCGGCCTGGTGGCTGAACCTGCAGGCCGAACCGCAAGCGGTCGTCGATCTCGCGGGCGGGATCCGGCGCGAGGTGCTCGGCAGGGCTGCAGTCGGCGAAGAACGCGAACGACTGTGGCAGCGCTGGCGCGAGCTGGACGAGAATCTCGACAGCTACGCAGCCCGACGTCCACGGGAGACGGCGGTCGTCGTGCTCGAGCCGCACACTGCGGCCGAAGCCGTCAAGCCTGCGTGACCGGACTCGGCCTCCCATACGTACCCGGTCCGGCGTTTCAGTACCGATCCGGGCGGATCCAGGACAACCTCGGACCATCTCGCGGGTCCGCAAACGCGCTTGTCCTAGCCAAGCTCCGTAGCACGGGGGACGCTGGTGTTCTCGAAGAAAGGGCTTGGCTAAGGCAGCCAGGCCCTTTCGGGACCCGCGTCTTGTCCCCGGCCGAGTGCGCTCCGACGCGAGAGGACGAGCGGATGCTGGGTGGAGCGGGTCAATGATGCGCTGCCGGAGGCTGGTGCGTCGCTGAGGAGACGCCAGCGATGAACCAGATGACCACAGCCAAGGCTGCGACGATCATCGCCAGGAACATCACGGCTGCGACAACGACCAAGCCGACCTCGAGCACCGACGCGATTGTGAAGATCGTGGTCACCGGTGCCCCCTTTCGTTGGAATCCAATGAGTGTGAGCGCCGATCGCGCGCCCGACATTGGGGGCAACTACTGATTCAGCGGAAGCAGACGAACCGTGGCGGTTGGCGACGACCACGATGAGGACGTCGATGCGTAGTTCCTCACGATGTGCTGGCTCGGCACGCCGCGTAGCGTCGTGGTCGGCTACCACGGAAGGAGACGCCGATGACCACCGTGTTGACCGAGGTCCCTGTCGCTGACGCCGAGCGCGGCACGCGGACGATCGAATTGAGGGTGCGCTTCTGGACGAACGGGATCGCGAGCGCTGAGGGGAAGATCGTTCCGCGTCACGCCTGGGACAGCGGAACCGTGGAGATGAGAAGCAACGAGTCGCACGGCATCGTCGCGAAGCAGGCGTACCACTTCTACTCGCTTGCCGAGTTGCCGTCCGTCATCGAGAAGGCGTTGATCAGCAACGGCGTCAGGCTGCACGCCGATACGCACAGCCGAAAGCTCTTCGCGTAAACCCACATGTCGCTACCGCCATCTACGCGACGGTATCGTTGCAGCGCACTGCGACCAACCATGAGCGGGCGAGTGATGGAGTGGTCGGCGTTTCCCGACGAGGATGACCGGCGGATCAAGCTCCGCCGCCAGGTTTCCGAACTTCGGAACGACGGCATCGACGTCGACCTCGTCGTTCGGCGCACCCACCGGGAGCCGGCGGACGTGGTCGCGGCAATCGCGCAAGAGTTTCGCGGCGACATCATCGTCTGCGGGACTCGCGGCCGTGGTGCGTTCTCGGGCGCCTTCCTGGGAAGCTTCACGCACCGGCTCCTTCGCGCTGCCCACTGCCCGGTGCTGGCCGTCCCCGAGGTCGAGATGGAGATGCGGCCCGAGGAGAAAGAAGCGGCGAATGCATGAGGATGGGCGCTCCCTCTCCATCGCATCACGGACGTGCCGATCAGACTTCTCGGCATGAGGCGCCTCCAAAGAAGTTCACCGAGCCGGTGGCGCTTTTGTCCACTCGACCCGCTGACCTTCCGCTTCCGCGTACGGCCGTCAGGCGGAGCTTCAACCTACTCGCGCTCCGTGCTCGGTGCGAGCAGAAACCTACGCACCCGCGGTCGAAAGATCAAGGCAGTCTGGCACCGGATTACCGCACTTTGCGGCGTTCTCGAACGAGCCTCTGACTTCGACGCCGACGATCTCGCAACCTGGATTTCCCCGACGTGCGGATCGTCCCGGCGACAGTGTCGTTGAAGAGCCTGCGCGAGTTGCTCTCTATAGATCGGGCGAAAGCTCCGCCTTCGTCTTTCCATCCCCCGAGAGATTCTGCGTCTGCCGAGATCACCTGATCCCGAGGAGTGGCTGACTGCGAACGGAGACATGGCCTCGAGGGTGTGTCGGCGACTGCTTCCGTAGTACCGCTCTCTGAATTCGGCCAGTTCAGCCCATTTCGGTGAGCCCCGGAAGCACGGGTTCGCACGGCCCGTGGGAGGTTCCAGGCTTTCCTGTTGCGCTCCTGGTGTTCGAGGTCTCGAGCCCATTGTGTGGCTGCCTGAGTAGGGCGGTCGGTAGACGACTGAACGATCATGTCCTCACCTCTCTCGACAGAGCTCGAAGCTGGCGCAGATCTCTCAGTCGAAGCATCGCGCTCGTACGAACCAGGACAACGTTCACCGCGGTTCACCGCGCCGCCGCCACTCGGCTAGTGACCTCGAGGGAGTGGGAGATCGAGTTGGGGCTTCAGGACGTGACGATACGGAGTAACCCGAAGGCTCGTTTCTTCTTCGCACCGATGACGAAAGCATCCAGGACGCGCGACCATTGCAAGCAGAAGGAGGTGATTCGCGATGACGATGACCGTCGAGGAGTACAAGCGGGCGGAGTTTGAGGTTGGAGTCGCTGAGGAGAAGCGCGGCTTCAAGATCCATGCGGCCGTCTTCGGGCTCGTCATGACAGGTCTGATCGTCCTCAACGTTCTGCTGATCGCCTACACCGACGCGGACTTCCCGTGGGTGATCTTCCCGTTCATCGGGTGGGCTGTAGGCCTGACGTTCCATTATCTCGGGGCCTACAGGCATGAGGGTGAGACCGTTCGCGCCCACCAGGAGGCCATTGAGCGGTACGCCGAGCGGTCGAAGATCGCGGTCTGACAGGGACGTCTGCGTCTCAGGGAGGGCTGGGCTAGCAACCCGGCCCTTTCCTGCAAGAACAGACCGGCTCGGAAAGCGGTCGCGGTACCTCACCATGGAGGCTGCACACGTAGGGTGGACGGACCGAGACTTCCGACAGAGGAGGGGACAATGGTCCTGGCAACGGCGAAGGTCGAGGACTTCGACCGATTCTGGAACACGTTCTCGACCA
>DASTWH010000135.1:0-14257 GCA_035758735.1 Gaiellaceae bacterium | reverse complement strand
GTTCTGGATGAGGCGTCCCCAGGAGAGCGCAGTCGGGTCGCCGAGGCCGAGGAAGCTCACGAACGTCTCTGCGAAGATCGCGTACGCGATCAGCAGCACGGTGTTCGCGACGAGGAGCGGCGTGACCTGCGGGAGCACGTGGCGCAGGATCAGGCGCGAGTTGCGTGCGCCGAGCGCCCGTGCTCGCTGGACGAAGACGCGCTCGCGGACGCTCTTCGTCTGCGCGCGCACGAGCCGCGCCGTGAACGTCCAGTAGATGACCCCGATGATCACGATGATGTTCCACGTGCTGCGGCCGAACAGCGCCGCGATGACGATGATCAGCGGGACGTCTGGGATCACGAGGAAGTAGTCCGTGATCCGCATGAGGGCGGTGTCGGTCTTCCCTCCGAAGAAGCCCGAGAGGATGCCGATCGTCCCGCCGATGAGCGCGGAGATCGCCCCCGCGCAGAAGCCGATGAGCAGCGAGATGCGCGCGCCCGCGATGAGGAGGTCGAGCATGTTCGCCCCGCCGCCGTCGGTTCCGAGCGGGAACTCGCTGCTCGGCGGCGCGAAGACCGGGCCGACCTTCGCCTTCGGGTCGTCGCCGACGATCAGCCGGCCGAAGATGGCGAGGAAGACGAAGAAGCCGAGGATGCCGACCGCGACCAGGGCCGACTTGTTCCGCAGGACGGGCGCGGCGATGGAACGCCACCGCAGGGAGCGGGTGGGTGCCGGTGCCTCCTCGACGTGGCCCGGCGCGCCGGTCTGGACAGGGCTCATTCGGTCACCCGCGGGTCGAGCCTGAAGTACAGGAGGTCGGCGAGCAGGTTGAAGAGGATCACCGACAGCGTCAGCAGGAGGAACGCCGCCTGCAGCACGGGATAGTCGCGCTGGTCGATCGCCTCGACGATGAGGAGTCCGATGCCCGGGTACGAGAAGACGTACTCGACGGTGATCGCGCCGCCGATGATGAATCCGAGCGAGAGCGCGACGAGCGTGATGACCGGGAGCATCGCGTTGCGGAGGCCGTGCTTCCACACCGTCGACCAGTTGGAGAGGCCCTTGGCCCGTGACGTGAGCACGTAGTCCTCGCCGAGCGTCTCGAGCATCGCCGAGCGCACGATGAGCGTGTACTCGCCGAAGACCACGAGGCCGAGTGTGAGCGCCGGCAGGATCATGTGCTCGAGCCGGTCGACGAACACCTCGATGAACCCGGGATCGCTGAGGATGCCGAGCGTCGGGTCCTTCACGCCGGACGTCGGTAAGCCGAGCCACCCGGCGATGAAGAGGACGATCACGAGCCCGAGCCACTGCGGCGGCATCGAGTAGAAGCTGAGACCGCCCCACAGCGCCGTCTTGTCGGTGGCCGTACCACGCCGCCACGCGGCGATCACCCCCGTGAAGACGCCGAACACGATGGCGAAGAAGGTCCCGAGCGCGACCATCGGCACGGTGTTCTTCATCGGCTCCCAGAGCACCGAGCGGACGGGCTCCTCCGTGCGCAGCGAGCGTCCCATGTCCCCCTGGGCGAGGTCGCCGAGGTAGATCTTGTACTGCTCCCACTTCGACTTGTCGAGCCCGAGCGTCTTGCGCTGGTAGTTCTTGAAGTCCTGCGAACAGGTTCGGCAGCGAAGCGCCGACACCGCGTCGCCCGAGAGCGAGCGGAAGAGGACGAAGTTCAGGGTGACCGCGACGAAGACGACGCCGACCGCGAACAGCACCCTCTTGACGACGTAGTCCGCGTTACGCATGTCGTCGTGTCGAGGGTGCCGCTCGCGGCCGCGTGCGCTACCTCAGCGCTTCCTGGGACTCGTGTAGTAGGTCTTCGAGAACGCGTTCAGCGGGTTCTTGAAGCCGGTCCACTTGGTCGAGGTGGCGTCGAGGGCCACGTGGTTCGTGAGCTGCGTGTACACGAACTCGTCGTAGACCATCTTCTGCATCTTGTAGATGATCGCCCGCCGCTTCGCGGGGTTCACGGTCACGCTCTGCTGCTGGTAGAGCTTGTCGTACGCGGGGTTGTCCCAGCCCGTGTCGCTCCACGAGCACCACTGGGCCTTCGTGACGACCGACAGCTGGAAGTCCGGCTCGGGGCCGGCGATCCAGTCCCACATCGCGATGTCGAACTTCGAGTAGCCGATGTTCTTCGTGCCGTCGCACTTCGCGTCCGTCTCGAGCGCGTAGCTCGCGGTCGCATCACCGCCGGACTTGAATTTCGCCGTCACGCCGAGCTTCGCCCACCCCTCCTTGACGATCTCGAACATCCGCGTGCCGTTGAAGTCGAGCGAGGTCGGGATGATGACCTCGTAGCTCATCGCGTGGGCCGGCTGCGCGTACTTGCCGCTCGTGGCCGGTGCGACGCGGATCCCGTCGGAGCCCCGCTTGTAGCCGAGCCTGTCGAGGGCCTTGTTGGCGGCGGAGCAGTTGTACTGCGTCGGGCCGAGGTTCGGGTTCTCGAACGGCGAGATGTGCCCGACCAGGCTCTCGACCTTCGTCGCGTAGCCCGAGAAGACGACCTGGATCATCTTGTTCCGGTTCACACACATCGAGAGCGCTTTCTTCACGCGCGGGTCGAGGAGCTCACGGTTCTTCGGCTTCAGCCGGTTCGAGTTCCACGTGATGTTCGTGATCTCCCCGCCCGGCCATTCGTTCACCTTCACGCCCGAGCTCTTCTTGACCGCGCTCACCGCGTTGAACGGGACCTGGTCGATCCAGTCGAGGTTGCCCCTGCGGAGGTCAGCGATCATCGCGTCGGAGTTGGTGTAGAACGTGAGCGCGACCGCGTCGGCGTTCGACTTCGGCCCGTAGAAGTTCGGGTCGAGGATGAACACGGTGGTGCCCTTCTTCTCGTACGACTTGAGCGTGTAGGCGCCGCCCGTGACCATCGGGAGCTTGCCTTCGGGCCGATACGTCTTGAGCGCCTTGCCGCCCTTCTCCTTCTTCTCGTACGGCTCCCAGATGTGCCGCGGCACGATCGGCAGCGCCCCGATCAGCCAGAGCGCGTTGCCGACGGGCGCGTCGTACTTGACGATGAGCGTCGTCGCGTTCGGCGCCGTCGCGCGCGAGACGTGGTTGACGGCGTTCGCCTCCACTGCCGTCGCGCCCGTGACGTACTTGAGGGTCGTATTGATCGTCCACGCTGCGTCGTCGGCCGTCATCGGGCGACCGTCGGACCACTTCCCGTTGGGACGAAGCTTGAACGTCCAGGTCTTTCCGTCCTTGGAGCTCGACCACGACCTCGCCCAGTCACCGACGATGTAGTAGCCCTCCTTCTTCGAATAATCGACCTGGACGAGCAGCGGATAGACCATCATCATCGCGTTCAGGCCCTGGCCCTCGATGTAGTTCCAGGGGTTGAACGAGTCGATGTAGCTCGTCGTGCCGATGCGGAGGATCCCGCTTCCTCCTGCGCTCGACTCGGAGCTCGCTCCCGAGCTCGCGGTGGCTCGCTGAGATCCGAGCCATGCGGCCGACCCGGCGACCGCCAATGCAGTGACGACGAGTAGCGCGACCAAAAGGCGCCCCGACTGCCTTCCCTTCATGTCTCCTCCCGTGTCCAGGATCGTGTGCCCCGGACGCTTTGACGACTCGACACCATCGAAGTTGTGCCCGCCCGTGCCTCCGTCGTCGCAAGGCGACGACGGGCGCCAGCATACGCCAGTTATAGGCTCGCCGCATGAGCGCACCATCGCCGCGCGGCCCGCGGCTCCGCGAGCACGGACTCCGCATCGGCCGCCTCGAGACGGGGCCGGCGAACGCGATCACGGACGTCGCCGGCGTGACCGTGGGACACGTCACGGTCTGGCGCGACGAGCCCGAGCCGCCGGAGGGGCGCGGGGTCGCGCGGACCGGCGTCACGGCGATCCTCCCCGGCCCGGTCGAGACGCTCTGCGCGCAGCCGGTGCCGGCGGGGACGGCCGTCCTCAACGGTGCAGGCGAGCTGACGGGGTCGATCTCGATCGCGGAGTGGGGTGTCCTCGACACGCCGGTGTATCTGACGTCGAGCCACGCCATCGGCCGGATCTACGACGGTGCGGTCGCGGTTGCCGTCGCATCCGACCCGGCCGTCGGTGTCGACGAGATCGTGGCCCCTGTCGTCGGCGAGTGCGACGACAGCTGGCTGTCGGAGGCGCGCGTCGTCCAGGTCGAGGCGGCGGACGCCGGCCGCGCGGTGGCCGAGGCGAGAGGCGGCGCGGTGCCCGAGGGGGCGGTCGGCGCGGGCACGGGGATGATGACGAAAGGCTGGAAGGCGGGGATCGGTACATCGAGCCGCGTGGCACCCTCGATCGACGCCTCGGTGGGTGTCCTCGTCCTCTCGAACTTCTACCCGCCGCCGGGTCTGGTGATGGACGGCGTGCCGGTCGGCGAGACGCTCTGCGAGCCTCCCGAGACGAGATCGACCGAGGCGGGTAGCTGCATCGGCGTCGTTGCCGTGGACGCTGCCCTGTCGCCCCACCAGCTCGAGCGGGTCGCGCGCCGCGTCGGGCTCGGACTGGCGCGGTGCGGCTCGGTCGCCCACCACGGAAGCGGCGAGATCTTCGTCGCGTTCGCACCGCCCGGTCGGCGACCACGGGGCGACGCGGCCGTTGCGACCGTCCCGGACGTCGCGCTCAACGATGTCTTCGAGGCCGTCGTTGACGCAACGGAGGAAGCCGTGCTGAACGCGCTGTGGGCGGCGCCGGAGGTCGCCGGCCGCGAAGGGCGCGTCGGCCACGCCCTGCCGCACGACGAGGTGCTCGAGCTCCTCGACCGGCACGGCCGGCTCGGCTAAGTGTGCGCATTACCGGAATCCCCGAGTGGGATGCCGGTCGCGCGGAAGAGCAAGTGACCCAAAGCGCGGCCGCTCTCGCGGCCGCGGTCGCGCCGTTCATTCAGCCACTCAGCCGACGACGGTTGCCCGGGCGACGTTCGGGTCGGTGAACTCGTCGAGCTCGTCCCGGCTCGCCGTCGAGAACTCGGAGACGACTGCGCCCTCGGGTCCAGCCTGGAACCAGTGCAGGGTTCCGGGCGGGATCGTGTGCTGCATCCCCGGCCGCAGCTCGATCTCCCGCCCGACGGTGTACGCCCCGGGAGGCGGCGTGCATGCCGGATCCGGCGTCGGATCGCCCTCGACGTAGAGGTAGACGAGGCCGCTGCGACAGCGGAAGGTCTCCTCCTTGCCGGGAGTGCCCTCGAAGGGTGGGTGCCGGTGCTCCGGGCACGTCTGCCCAGGCCGCAGGACGAGCTCCTTCGCGCAGTAGCGGTCGGTGTTGACGTAGACCAGGAGCTGGAGGCCGGTCTCGGCGAGCCGTGAAAGGCCGAAGTCGGCGACCTCGATCGCCTCGCGCTCCTCGCCCGTGAGGACGACACCCGCGTCGGCGAGCTTCCCGGCCGCGTACAGCCGGGCCTCCTGCAGGTCGTGCTCGCCGATCACGCCTCGACTATAGGCGCGCGTCGCCGGTGGGATTGGCATGCGCCGCCTCGGGGTAGACACGGGCATCGCCCACCCGGCGCCAACACTCCGTGCCGGAGCTCCAGCCGTCAGCGGGCTGCGCACGTCGTCGCTGGTTCGGCACGTCCCTGCCGTGGCGGCCTGGTCGTGCGTGGTCATCGCCGCGCTCGTAAGCGGCGCCTACGCGATCCGCGCGAACACGTGGGCGGTCATGACGGACGAGCTCCAGGTGGCGCGGCTCGCCACCAGCATCGTGGACGAGCTGTCGCTCGTCCCGACGATCCACGGGGCCTACTACGGAGCACACAGCCAGCTCTACCCGCTCCTCCTCGCCCCGCTCTACGGGACGCTGGCACCGCCGGAGGCGGCGACCGTCGCTCACGGGCTCAACGCGCTCCTGCTCGCGAGCGCCGCGGTGCCCGCGTTCTTTCTCGCCCGAGGGGTCTCGGGCTCGGTCGGCGCGGGGTACGTCGCGGCGGCCCTCACGGCCGTCACGCCGTGGCTCGCTCTCTCCTCGACGCTGCTCACGGAGAACGTCGCGTACGCCGCCTTCGCCTGGTCGGTGCTCCTCTGCCACCGCGCGCTCGTCCGCCCGAGCGGGGGCAGGGACCTCGCCGCGCTCGCGGGCCTCGGGCTCGCCTTCGTCGCACGCACGCAGCTCGTCGTCGTCGCCCTCGCGCTGCCCGTGGCGCTCGTGCTGCACGAGGTCGGTCTCGCGGCGCGTGAGGACGGGCATCGCACCGTGCGGAGCGGCGTGACCCGAGCAGTTGCCGCTCATCGCGCGTTGGCGCTCGCGTACGCAGTCGGAGCCGCCGTCGCCGGCCTGCTCGCCGTCTCGGGCCGTCTCGGCGGCGTGGTGGGCAACTACGTCGTCCCGTTCGAGGGAGACCTGCTTCCGGACGGGTTCTGGGGCTCCGCAGCCGCCCACTTCGACCAGGTCGCACTCGGTGTCGGAGTCCTCCCCGTGGTGCTGTCCGCCTCGTGGCTCGTCACGACCGCGCTGCGCCCCGAGCGCCGCGAGGCGCATGCGTTCGCAGCGCTCCTCGGCGTCCTCGTGCCCCTGCTGCTCTTCGAGGTCACGTCCTTCGACCTCCGGTTCACCGCGCAGCAGTTCATCCAGGACCGCTACCTCGTCTACCTCGTGCCGCTCTTCGCCGTCGGATGCGCCGCATGGCTCACGATGCGCGGGCAGCTTCGGACGAGACTCGTCAGCGCGGCCTGCGCCGGCGGAGCGGTCGTGGGTCTCCTGCCGTTCGCGTCGGACGAGGACAGGATCATCTTCTGGGCCGCACCCGCAGGGGCGTTCCGGCCCGCGATCTCCGACGCGTCGGCCCGTCTCCACCTCGCCGACACCGTGTTGCTCGCGCTCGCGACTGCGACGGCGCTCCTCGTGGTGCTCGTCCTTGCCTGGCGCGCGCCGCGGCTCGCTCTCGTCGGCACGGCGTCGCTGCTCGTCGCGTTCGGTGCGCTGCAGGCCCTCTACGTCCTCGAACGCTTCGTCGAGCCGAGCATGGTGCGCACCGAGACTGCGCGGCGCGACTGGATCGACGCCGCCGTGCCCGGTTCGTCCGTCGCGCTCGTTCCCGGCGGCGTGCAGGGGCCCGTCCGGTGGTGGGAAGCCGAGTTCTGGAACCGCACCGTCGACCGCGAGCTGCGCGTCGACGGCGGGAAGACGTACACGCCGTTCCCGGTCCTCGACGTTTCGATCGACGACCGGCGCGGGCGCCTCGCCGGACCGCAGCCGAGTGACTACCTCGTACTCGCGAGCGACGAGATCCGCTTCGGCCTCGCCGCCTCGACGGCGGTCGCGCACACGCGCTCGCTCCGGCTCCGAGCCGTGGAGCCGCCCTACCGCCTCCTCTGGGTCACACGCGGCCTCGCGACCGACGGGTGGCTGCTCCCCGGGAAGCGAGCGACGGTTCGTCTCTTCGGGCACTCGAGCCCCGGTCGACGGGCGGTGAGCGTGACGCTCGCCTCGTCACGCCTCGCGTCGAGCCGGATCCCCTTCGCCATCACCGCCGAGGGCGCGACGACGCGCGGAACCGTCGACCCAGGTGGGGCGCGGCCGCCCGTGGACGTCACCGTCTGCGTCCCGGCAGGAGGCTCCGTGGACGTCGGTCTCTTCTCACCCGGCCGGGTGCGCCTCGAGAACGGCCGCGCAGTCGCGCTCCACGTCGAGCGCATCGCGGTGACAGCTCCCTGGCCGTGCGCCGCGAACTAGCGGCGCGCGCGGGTAGGCTCGCGCCATGGCCACCTTCCTGCACACCATGGTTCGGATCACGGATCCCGAGCGGAGCCGCGGGTTCTACGAGGCGCTCGGCTTCCGCTTCTCGCGCGACATGGACATCGTCAGAGACGGCGAGCTCGAGGCGACGAACTACTTCTTCTCGCTCGGCGACGCCGAGAACGTCCTCGAGCTGACGTACAACCACGACGGGCGCTCGTACGAGCTCGGGACCGCATACGGGCACATCGCGATCGGCGTCGACGACCTCGACGGGACGCTGGCGGCGCTCAAGGACGGTCACGGGATCGAGCCGGAGCGACCCCCGTATCAGGTGAGCGAGGGCGGATCGCGCATCTGCTTCGTGCGCGACCCGGACGACTACCGCATCGAGCTCATCGGGCGTCGTTAGCCCAGCTCGGCGGACGACGCCGGAACGCGCGGTACAGCGTCAGGTCGTAGACGGTCTTCAACACGCCCGCGACGACGAACGGCGCGCCCAGCGACAGCTGCAGGATCGGCGCGGCCACGAGTGGACCGAGCGGCCGCGTCACGTAGCGCGCCGTGTTCGTGTACGCCGCGGCAGCGGCACGCTCCTCGGGGTCGACCACGCCGACGACGTACGCCTGGCGCGTCGGCACGTCCATCTGGCTGAGGAGCGCTCGCGCAAGGAGCAAGGCGAACGCCGCGGCCTCGGTCGGCGCGAACGGGATCGCTGCGAGCAGGACGTTCGAGGGGAGATGCGTGAAAACCATCGTGTTCACGAGGCCGAACCGAGCTGCGAGCCGCGTGGCCACCTGGAATGAGACCGACTGCAGCAGGCCGAGGACGAAGAAGACGACCCCGAGCACCTCGAGCGAGGTTCCGAAGGTCTCGGTGAACCAGTACGCGATGAACGCCTGCGTGACGAAGCCGCCGCCGAACGAGTCGAGCGCGAAGAGTGCGGACAGCCGTCGGACGATGCTGCGTGAGCGGTCGAGCGGCGCGGCAGCCGACCGCCGGGTCGCCTCGAGGGACTCGGACAGTCCGCGGGCGACGAGGGCTCCGACGACACCGACGGCGACGTAGACGAGCAAGAGGCGCTGCGGCTCGACCCCGAGCACGGGCACGAGTGCGGCCGCGAGCGCACCCGCCGAGCCGGCCAGCGTGGCGACCGTGTTGTACGTCCCGAACAGGCGCGTGGGATCGCCACTCCCTCCCACCGCGCTCGGGAGCATCGCCTGTTCGAGCGACGTGAACGGCCCGGACTCGACGACCTCCGTCGAGATGGTCCCGCTCAGCGCGGCGAGCACGAGCAGCCAGGTCTCGTCGGTGAGCGCGAATGCGGCACCCGCGAGCCCCATGAGGAGGAACAGCGCCGCGTACCAGCGGCGCCGCCCGACCCGGTCGGCCGTACGGGCGATCGCCAGCGACGTGAGCGCGACTCCCGCCAGGAGCGCCGCGAGGACGAGACCGACCTCGAATCCGGAGAGTCCGCGGCGCGCCAGGGTGACCCCGATGAGGACGCTGCCAAGGCCGTACGCGAACGCCCGCAGCGCCTGCAGCGCGAGGATGCGGCGCGCGTCGGTGCTCACGCGTCGCCCGTCTCGCGCGTGACCCGCGTCACGCGACGACTCTACTCCGCAGAAACGCCCCGACTAGAGTCCCGCCCTGTGGACGAGACGGTCTCGCTGGGCGACACGACGTGGACCGCGGTCGAGCTGAACGGCGCTCCCCTCGCCGAAGACAGTGCACCGAATCTCGTGTTCGACCTCGAGGAGTCGCGGGTCGCCGGCTCGAGCGGGCTGAACCGGCTCATGGGAACCTTCTCGCTCGCGGAGGACGAGCTGCGCTTCGGGCCGCTCGCGACGACACTGATGGCAGGGCCCGAGGACACGATGCAGCGCGAGCGCGAGTTCCTCGACGCGCTGGCGCGGGTGACCGGATACGCCCTCGACGGACGCTCGCTGGCGCTCGCTGCCGGCGGCGACGTCGTCGCCCGCCTCGCGTGCTGAACGTCGCGCGGCTCGCGTTCGCCTCAACCCGCGATCGCTGCGCTCCTCTGGGCATCGAATCGACGGGCGCTACGCTGAGACTGACGTGGAACACAGCCCCGAACGCGAGCTGAAGCTCGCTGCGACCCCCGACTTCCACATGCCGAGCATCTACGGGCTCGTCGGCCCGATCGTGCGTCAGGCACCGCCGGAGCGCAACGAAACGACGTACTACGACACTCCCGACCTCCGCCTCGCGCGCTGGGGTGCCAGCCTCCGCCACCGTCCCGGCGAGGGCTGGACGGTCAAGCTCCCGGCGGAACGCGACGCGCCGTTCCTCGTGCGCCCGGAGATCGTGTTCGACGGGAACGGCGACACCCCCCCGCCTGCCGCGGTCGAGCTCGTCCGTGGGTTCATCCGCGGTGGAGCGCTGCAGGAGAGCGTGCACATGACGACGATCCGCCGTCGCACCGAGATGCACGACGCGGGCGGGCGACTCATCGCCGGCGTGGTCGACGATGCGGTGTCGGTGCCGAACGGCGCCGGCCCGGCCGCCGCCTTCCGCGAGCTCGAGGTCGAGATCGGCGAGGACATGACGCCCGACCTGCTCGACGCCCTCGTCGAGCGCCTCCGTCAGGCCGGCGCCGGCTCGCCCGACCAGACGGCCAAGTACATCCGGGCGCTGGCGCCTGCGGCGCCGCTCACGCCCGAGATCGCGGTCGCCGACCTCGGCACCGATGCGACCGCGGGCGACGTCGTCGGCCGAGCGATCGCGCTCTCCGTGATCCGACTGATCCGGCACGACGCGGTCGTGAGGCTCGACGTGGATCCGGAGGGCGTCCACCAGGCCCGCGTTGCGACGCGCCGGCTCCGCTCGGACCTGCGGACGTTTCGGCCGCTCGTGGACGAGGAGTGGTCGACGGGTCTTCGGGACGAACTCGGCTGGATCGCACGGATCCTCGGGGACGTTCGGGACGGCGACGTGCTCCTCGCGCGGCTGCGACAGACAGCCGCGGAGCTCCCCGAGGTCGGCGAGAGCGCCGACCCCGTGCTCGCGTCCCTCCAGGCCTCACGAGACGTCGGGCATGCCGCCCTCCTGGACGCTTTCCGCAGCGAGCGCTACACGAGCTTGCTCGACCGGCTCGTCGACGCCGCCAACACGCCGGTGCTCGCGGAGGACGCGGGGGAACCCGCAGCCGAGGCGATCCCGGCTCTCGTGCGCCGTCCGTGGCATCGCCTGTCGAAGCGCGCCAAGGAGCTTGGCGACGCGCCGACCGACGCCCAGCTTCACGAGGTGCGGATCCGGACGAAGCGAGCTCGCTACGCCGCCGAGGCGGCAGCGCCGGTTGTTGGAAAGCAGGCACGTGCCTTCGCACACGCGGCTGCGCGTCTCCAGGACGTCCTCGGCGACCTCAACGACACGGTCGTCGCCAGAGCATGGCTCGACGGCTGGACCGTCCGGGACGACAACGCGGCGCGCGCGGCCGAGACACTTGCCGCATTCGAGCGCTCGACAGCCGAGGAGCTCCGCGGACGCTGGCGCGCCGCCTGGGAGGACCTCGCCGACCCGAAGCTCCGCGCCTGGATGTGACCGAGACGGTGCGTGCGGCCGGGGGCGTGGTCGTCCGGCACCGTGACGCAGGCGCGCCGGAAGTGTTGATCGTCCACCGCCCCGCCTACGACGACTGGTCGTTTCCGAAGGGAAAGTGCGAGGACGGGGAGAGCGAGGAGGAGGCCGCAGTCCGGGAGGTCGAGGAGGAGACGGGCCTGCGCTGCCGGCTCGAGCGCGAGCTGGCGACGACGCGCTACCGCGACGCGCGCAGAAGACCCAAGACCGTGCGCTACTGGCTGGTGACGCCGGTCGGCGGCAGGCTCGCTGCCGCCAACGAGGTCGACGACGTGCGCTTCGTGACCTTCGAGGACGCCCGAGCGCTCCTCACCTATGCGCGCGATCGGGAGCTCGTCGAGCTGCTGGAGCGCGAGCCGTGACCACGCAGGTACATCTCGTCCGTCACGCGAAGGCGAAGAACCGGACCGAGTGGACGGAGCCCGACGACCTTCGTCCGCTGACGAAGCGGGGCCGACGAGAGGCGGTCGCGCTCGCCGAGAAGCTCGAGCTCGAGGCTCCGGACCGGCTCGTCTCGAGCCCGTTCCTGCGCTGCGTGCAGACGTTCGAGCCGCTCGCAGTGGCCCTCGACCTGCCGATCGAGACGACCGACCTGCTCGCGGAGGGCGCCGACGGCCCCGGTGCGCTCGACCTCATGATCTCGCTCGCCCGAACTGGCCCCCTTGCGTGCTGCACGCACGGCGACGTCCTGTACGAGGTGATGCGCGTGGTCGTCGCAGGCGGCGTTCGCCTCGACGGCCCGCTCGACGTCCCCGTCGCGAGCACGTGGGTGCTCGATGTGGAAGACGATCGCGTCGTCGAGGGCGCGTTCGTCGAGCAGCCGCCGCGCTAGCCGACCGCACGGGCGACGAAGCCCGCCGCGCGCTCGGCGATCATCACGGTCGGCCAGTTCGTGTGGCCGCGCGGGAGCGTCGGCATGATCGACGCGTCGGCGACGCGGAGCCGTTCGACGCCGCGCACGCGCAGCTCTGGATCCACGACCGATTCGGCGTCGGAGCCCATCCGGCACGTGCCAGCCGGGTGGTAGAGGGTCTGGGAGAGCGCTCGGAGATGCGCACGCAGGTCGTCGTCCGTCCGTGCGTCCTCGCCCGGGAGGATCTCGCCGTCCGTGAACGACGCGAGCGGGTCCTGGGCGAGCACGCGACGGGCAAGGCGCAGCCCTCGGAGGAGCGTCGCCTCGTCCTCTCCGTCCGGATCCGACAGGTAGCGCGGATCGATCGCGGGCGTGACGGCTGGGTCCACCGAGCGCACGAGGACGGTGCCGACACTCCGCGGACGCAGCAGGACGACCGCCACGGTGAGGCCGTGCTCGGTGGGCTGCGTGAGGCCCTCGTCCTCGAACAGCACGGGAGCGAGGAGGAGCTCGAGGTCCGGCGCTGCGAGGTCCGGAAGCGTGCGCACGAACGCCACCGCCTCGCCCAGGTTCGACGTGAGCGGGCCTTTCCCGCGCAGCGCCCAGCGCACGAGGTTGCGAAGCGACTCCGCCGAGGCGAGCGTCTCGACGCCCTTCGTGCGGACGAGCACGCCGTTCGCGAGGTGATCCACGAGATTCGCGCCGACGCCCGGCGCGTCTCGCACCACGTCGATTCCCAGCCGAGCGAGCGCATCAGGCGGGCCGATCCCCGAGAGCTGAAGAAGCTGAGGCGAGCCGATCGCCCCGGCGCAGAGGACGACCTCGCCGGCGCAGCGTGCCTCCTCCTCGCTGTCGTCGCCGTCGAGCCGGTACCTCACTCCGACCGCGCGCGCGTCTTCGACGACGATCCGCGTCACGAGCACGTCGGTCGCGATCGTGAGATTCGGGCGCCGCCGGGCCTGGCGAAGGTAGCCGTCGAGAACGCTGAAGCGCCGGCCGCGGCGCTGCGAGACGGGCACGAACCCGACCCCTTCGTTGCTCTCGCCGTTCAGGTCGTCGGTGAACGGGATCCCGACCGCCTGGGCCGCGTGGACGAAGGCCTCGGCGAGGATGTGCTGCTCGGGGAGGCGAGCAAGCGGGAACGCGCCCTCCGCGCTGCGCGCGAATGCGGGCTCGACGTCCTCCCACCCCCAGCCGGTGCATCCCGCCGCGGCCCACGCGTCGTAATCGGTGCGATGCCCGCGGAGGATCATCATCGCGTTCATCGCGGCCGAGCCACCGAGCATCCGTCCGCGCGGGAAGACGACCTCGCGATCGTCGAGACGCGGCTGCGGCGTCGTCGAGTCGCCCCAGTCGACGTTGGTCCGGTAGAGGCGCGAGAACGCGGCCGGAATCTTCGTTTCCAGCTTCCGCGAGCGCGGACCTGCCTCGAGGAGGAGGACTGAGACCGCCGGATCCTCCGTCAGCCGAGAGGCGAGGACGCACCCGGCCGTGCCACCACCGACGATGACGACGTCGTGCACGGCGCGAGAATAGGTCGTGACGGAATCGCCACGAAGGCGTGTCCCACTCGTGATGCGCTGCCGCCTACGCTCGCGGAATGGCGACTGCAACTCCGAAGAACGCGCCGAAGGCGGCGACGCCGTGGGGCTCGGCCGACCTGATCGAGGAGGCCACCGTCCCGCAACGCGTCGGCGATCGCCGGTTTGCGGTCGTCGTGCAGCTCCTCGAGGCGCCGGGCGGCGAGCGCCTCATCCGCTTCGCGTACACGACCGACGGGTCCGCGCGCCGCGGGCCCGTGACGATGCGGGCGCGCGATCTCGAGCGGCTGCGGGCGGCGCTCGAGCGTGCGCCCGTTCTTGCGAACGCCCTGGCCGCCGTCGCGCATGCGAAGGCGCGCGAAGACGCCTAGAGCACGCGCGTCCTGCCCGCGCGGCGCGCTCGGTCCCGTCTACGCCGCGACGAGCCGGTGGGCTTCGGCAGCGTCGACGAGCGCCGCGAGCAGGAGCCCTCCGTCCGCCGATCCGAGCAGCGGATCGACGGCATGCTCGGGATGTGGCATGAGACCCATGACGTTGCCCGCCTCGTTGACGACGCCCGCGACGTTGCCCAGGGCGCCGTTCACGTCGTCGGCGTAGCGGAGCACGATCTGGCCGCGCGCGGCGAGCTG
>DASTWH010000244.1:0-2757 GCA_035758735.1 Gaiellaceae bacterium | reverse complement strand
TCGTCGGGCGCTCGCTCCCGTTCTGGCGCTGGTTCTACCCCCGTCTGCAGGAGACGTTCCCCGAGCCGCTCGGCACCGTCTCGCTCGAGGACTTCCACCGGGCGGTCAATCGAGTTCGCCGCTCCTTCATCCGCGTCGACGCGGACGAGACGAGCTACGGGCTTCACGTCATCCTCCGGTTCGAGCTCGAGCAGGAGCTCCTCACCGGACGGCTGGCCGTCAAGGACCTTCCCGACGCGTGGAATTCCCGCTTCGAGGAGCTCATGGGGATCTCCGTGCCCGACGACGCGCACGGCGTCCTCCAGGACGCGCACTGGGCCGGCGGCGGCTTCGGCTACTTCCCCACGTACCTCCTCGGCACGGTGCTCTCCGTCCAGATCTGGGAGCAGGCAACTGTCGCGATCCCGACGGTGTGGGAGCAGATCGAGCGCGGCGAGTTCGCCGAGCTGCACGGGTGGCTTCGCGACACGATCTACTCGCTCGGCCGCAAGCTGACCCCGGCGGAGACCATCGAGCGAGCGGTCGGCGGGCCCATCGACCCGCAGCCCTACCTCGCGTACCTGCGCGACAAGACCTAGGGAGATCTAAACGGCGAGCGCCAGCTCGGCGCCGCGCTCGCGCGAGAGAACACGCTCGAGCGCGTCGACGCAACTGGCGTCGAACTGGGTGCCCGCACCCTCGCGCAGGAGCCCGAGTGCGCGTTCGTGCGGCCACGCCTTCCGATAGACACGCTCCGAGATGAGCGCGTCGTACACGTCGCAAACAGCGAGGATCGCGACGTCCAGCGGAATCGGGTCGCCTGCGACGGCGCGCGGGTATCCGGATCCGTCGAATCGCTCGTGGTGGCCGCGGACGAGCCGGTGCACCATCGGCGAGAAGCCGCCGAGCTCTCGCAACAGAGCCGGTCCGGTGTAGACGTGCTGCATGACCACCTGGTACTCGTCGTCAGTGAGAGGCCCGGGCTTCTTCAGGATCGCGTCGGGGACCGCGAGCTTGCCGATGTCGTGGAGCAGGCCCCCGACGGCGAGATCGCGGAGCCGCTCGGGCGACAGGCCGAGCTCGTCACCGACCTGTGCCGCGCGGAGCGCGACACGTCGGGTGTGCTCCTCCGTGTACGCGTCCTTGTCGGCGAGCTCGACGAGGAGCGCGCGGATGTGGGAGCCGAGGAACGCCTCTGCCTCGGCGACGAGGTCTGCGCCACCGAGGTCGCCCAGGAGCGGCCGTGAGCGGGCCGCTCCTCGACGGAGGTCATGGGCGACCGTGAACCCGACGGCGGCGATCCCGACGATCTCGAATGCGTGGCCGAGCCACCAGCCGAGATCGAGGTAGGTGAGAAGAAGTGCAGCCGGCAACGCAGCCGCCAGCCAGACGATGCCGACGGCGACGACCAGGTCGGCTGTCCGCTGCGTCAGCCGATACGTGCGGAGCGCGCGCCAGAAAAGGACTCCGTAGAAGGAGAGTCCGAGTGCAAGCACGACCCACGCCGCCGTCGAGCGAGGTTCGGGGACGCCTGGCACGAGGCTCGGATCGAGGATCGCGGTCGCTCCGAGGCCGAAGATGAACACGATGGCCGCCGCGAGCGTCCACAGGAGGGGGGTGACGGCCGCCGGGCGTCGCAAGGCCGAGAGCGCTCCGAGCGCGAGGATGGCGCCGCCGACGGGCAACGTCGCGCCGCCCGTGAAAGCCGCGACGCCGTAGGCATCGAAGAGGATGCCCGGGGTGGCGAGTCCGTGGAGGCAGAGGAGCGCCGCCATCACCGAGAAGGCACACCCGACGAGCACTGCGTGGCCGTCTTTCTGACGCGCACCGGCGACGGTCAGCGCGATAGCCGATGCCGTCGCAACGCCCGCGCCCACGGCGACGCCGATGAAGTGCGTCCAGCCGCCGATGAGGACCTTCTCGTGGCCCATGAAGTGGAGCAGCGCAGGCGGAACGACCGCAGCAACGGTCGCGAGGGCCAGTATGGGGACCCGACGATCGCCCATCGTGGTGCGTATCGGCAGGTGACCCCGCACCTTTGAGCCGATCCCGGCCCGAACCGGGTCAGTCGACGCGCTTGTCGGCTAGGCGGCGCGGCCGAAGCGCTTCTCGGCGCGAGCGCGCGCGCGAGCGGCTTCGACGTCGCGGTCGCGCGGCGACGCCGTCGTCACGAGCTCGGCGAGCAGGCGGTTGGTCGCCGCAGCGACCTCGGCGACGGCGCGCGCGAAGGCTGCCTCGTTCGCCTTCGACGGCTTCGTCGACCCGCTCACCTTGCGCACGTACTGCAGCGCCGCGGCGTTGACCTCGTCGGGTGTCGCCGGCGGCTCGAAGTTGTGGAGCGTCTTGATGTTTCGGCACATGCGCCGACCTTAGCGGCCGTAGATGCGCCAGCGTCCGGTCGATGCGAGCTCGAGCCGCCAACCGGCCGACTCGAGTGCGCTTTCGTCGATCACCTTCGAAGGGCCGACGACGAGCCAGCGAGCGGACTCGGGGACGGATCCGTCCTCCGGCACGAAGACGACCGTTCGGCGCAAGCCGGCATCCCAGGCGGGATAGAGATACGTGTTGCGCGTCACGGCGAGCGCGACGGCCGCATCGTCCGGAACCTCCTCCTCGAGGAAGCGGAACGCGTCGCCGTCGCCCGCTCCCCCCTCCGCCTGGACGAACCAGCGAGCCGTCTCGCGCTCGCGGTTCCCCGGCAGCAGCGCGAGGCCGGCCGGGCGGGGGATGAAGTATGCGACCGAGACTGCGAGCGAGAAAGCGGTCGCGGCGACGGCG
>DASTWH010000242.1:0-2329 GCA_035758735.1 Gaiellaceae bacterium | reverse complement strand
GGCGGCGTCGCGACCCTGGCGTTCCTCGTCTGGCCGCACGCGCCGGCACTGCGGCGCACGGCGTTCGTCGGGTTTGCACGGATCGCGGTCGGGCTCGTCGCGGTGATGGTGCTGGCCGGTGGGTACCTCGCACTCGTGCGGTTGCCAGAGCTGAGCGACCTCTGGGAGACGCTGTACGGCCAGCTCCTGCTGATGAAGGTCGCGATCGTCGGGCTCGCCCTCGCCTGGGGCGCGGTGCACCACTTCGTCGTCCGGCCAAGGCTCGAAGCGGGCGAGGAGCCGGACGTCCACACGAGCCTCGTGGGCGAGGCGATTGTCGCGTTCTCGGTCCTGCTCGCGGCGGCGATCCTGACGAACGTCGCTCCACCACCCGTCGACACGCCCTCGTCGACCACGGCCCGCTCGACGCGGTAGAACGTTCTCCGTGGCCCACGACCATGACCACGCACGGGTCGACAGCCGCCGTGCGCTCGCAGTCGCACTCGCGCTGACTGCCGCCTACACGGTCGTCGAGGTCGTCGGCGGCATCGCGGCCGGGAGCCTCGCGCTCCTCGCAGATGCCGTGCACATGCTCTCGGACAACGTGGCGATCGCCCTTGCGCTCGTTGCGGTATGGCTCGCCGGGAAGCCCGCCACGCCGGAGCGCACGTACGGGTACAAGCGCGCGGAGGTGCTCGCCGCCCTCGCGAACGGCGCGCTCCTCGTCGCGCTCGCGATCTGGATCTTCGTCGAGGCGGTCATGCGGATCCGCGACCCGGGCGACCCGCTGGGCGGCTGGATGCTCGCGATCGCACTTCTGGGACTGGCCGTGAACCTCGCGGCCGGTGTCGTCCTCTCTCGCGCGAGACGCGGGAGCCTCAACGTCGAAGCGGCGTTCCGCCACGTCTTCGCGGACGTCCTCGGGTCGATCGGCGTCGCGATTGCCGCCGTCGTGATCCTCACCACGGGATGGGCGCAGGCGGATCCTCTGGTGAGCGTCGTCATCGGCGTGCTCGTGCTCGCGAGCGCCTGGTCGATCCTTCGCGACTCGACGGAGATCCTCCTCGAGTCGACGCCGCGCGGCCTGGACGTCGACGCGCTCGGCCGACGGCTTGCCGGAGCGCCGGGCGTCGTCGAGGTGCACGACCTCCACGTCTGGACGATCACCTCGGGATTCACCGCACTGTCGGCGCACGTCCTCGTCCGCCCGGGCGAAGACTGCCACGGCCGACGCCGGGAGCTCGAGCGCTTGCTCCACGACGAGTTCGGGATCGAGCACACGACGCTGCAGGTCGACCACGCCGCGGACGGCGGCCTCGTCGAGCTGGCGCGCTTCGGCTAGGTCCTAGGCGCTCAGGGCGAACACGTGCGCGTCGAGCGGCGCGTAGTGCTCGTGGCTCTCGACCACCTGGATGCAGTCGTCGAGGGGGACCTCGAGCTGCTCCGCGGCCGCGCGCGTCACGAGGGCGAAGCCGCTGCGTCCCGCGAGCTCGGGCGCGCTCGCCTTGAGGAGACGATGAGCGATCACGACCTCCGGGCCGACGAGCTCGCGCTGGCCGGCGATCTCCTGCATCACGAACGGGCCGGCGTGGAGGACGAACTTGAGGTCCAGCTGGTCGATGGTGGCGCAGGCGTCGCACCAGCACGGCCAGATGTCCTTCGCAGACCCGACCTGCTGGCGGAAACCCGAGTAGCAGCCTGCGAAGCACACGAGGACGTCGTCCCCCCGTACCACGTCGAGGTCGGTCGCGAACGCGAAGACCGCGTCGCCTTCGAGCTTCGACAGCGTGAACGGTGGCACGAGGCCCGCGACGATGCCGTCGAGCAGCCGCGTGAGGATCCCGTACGCCTCCGGGACGGCCCCGTCCGCGAACGCATCGTCGGCGTGCGCGGTCGCGACCGACTGGAGGAATGCGGTGTAGCCGCTGATATCGGCGAGCACGAGCGGGCCGCTCACGGCAGTTGGTGCGTTCGTGATCGTCACGGCAGTGCGTGTACTACCAGAATTGCGGACCCCTGCAGCTCGCCTCGCCGGAGGCGATCGAGCGCCTCGTTCGCATCCTCGAGCGGGAAGGTCTCGACCGACGCTCGAACCGGGACGTGCGGCGCGAGCGCGAGGAACTCCTCGCCGTCGGCGCGCGTGAGGTTGGCCACGGAGCGGATGACGCGCTCGCCCCAGAGGAGCTCGTAGGGGAACGCCGGGATGTCGGTCATGTGGATTCCCGCGCATACGACCGAGCCTCCCTTGCGGACATGCCGCAGCGCTGCGGGCACGAGGCCTCCCACGGGCGCGAAGACGATGACTGCGTCGAGCTCGTCCGGCGGCCCGGCGAGCGCGTCGCCGGCCCAG
>DASTWH010000094.1:0-4467 GCA_035758735.1 Gaiellaceae bacterium | reverse complement strand
GAGCTCGCCTTCCCGTCGCTCGGGGTACGGCTCGTGCTCGGCCGTTCGCCATCCCGCATTCAGGCAGCTGAAGCCGATCGAGTCACCGGGGTCGACCGTCAGGATCGGATCGAGGTCGCGCGAGAAGTGCCCGTGCAGCGTGCGACGCTCGAGCGGGATCTCGTGCAGGGCCACTACGCGGCGAGCACGCGGCTGGCGGCGTCGACGACGCGCTCGACCGACGGCATGTACGCGTCCTCGATCTGCCAGTACGGGTACGGCACGTCGTACCCGGTGACGCGGATCACCGGTCCGTGGAGATCGAAGATGGCCTTCTCCGCCAGCACCGCGGCCACCTCCGCGGCGAAGCCGCACACGCGCGGCGCCTCCTGAATCACCACGACCCGACCCGTCTTCGCAACGGACGCCAGGAGGCCGTCCTCGTCGAGCGGCTTCAGCGAGCGGAGATCGAGCACCTCGCACGACACCTCGTCGGCCAGCGCGTCCGCGGACGCGAGCGCGACGTGAACCATCGCGCCGTACGCGACCAGGGTCAGGTCGGAGCCCTCCCGCGCGATGCGCGCCTGGCCGAGCGGGACGACGTGCTCGCCGTCCGGCACCTCCTCTTTCGCCGTCCGGTAGTGGAGCTTCGGCTCGAGCACGACGACCGGGTCGGCTTCGCGAATGGCAGCGGCAAGGAGACCCTTGGCATCGGCGGGAGTCGAGGGGATCGCGACCTTCACCCCCGGCGTGTGGACGTAGTACGTCTCCGGCGAGTCGTCGTGCAGTTCGGGTGCACGGACTCCGCCCCCGTACGGCATGCGGATCGTGAGCGGGAAGGCCATCTTCCCGCGCGTGCGCCATCGGTAGCGCCCGACGTGGTTGATGAGCTGGTCGAGCGACGGATAGCTGAACGCGTCGTATTGCATCTCGACGACGGGCCGCCAGCCCGCCATGCACAGTCCGACCGCGGTACCGAGGATCCCGGCCTCGGCGAGCGGCGTGTCGACGCAGCGGTCCGCGCCGAACCTCTCCTGCAACCCGGCGGTTGCGCGGAACACGCCGCCGAGCTTGCCGACGTCCTCTCCCATGACCATGACCGAGTCGTCGCGCTCCATCTCGACGTGGAGGGCGTCGTTGACGGCCTCGACCAGCAGGCGTTCAGCCACCGAGGATCCTTCGCAGCTCGTCCCGTTCCGCGAGGAGCGACGGCGGTGGATCGGCGTACGCGTGCTCGAACACGAGCGACGGGTCCGCGGGCGGCTCCGCCTCGGCCTCGGCGATGCCCTCGCGCATGAGCTCGAGCGCCTCCTGCCTGATCTCCTCGGCACGCTCCTCGGTCAGGACGCCGAGGCGCACGAGGTAGCGCTCGTACCTCCCGACGCACTCGGACTCCCGCGCCTCCTCGACCCGCTCTGAGTCGACGTAGATCGAAGGGTCGTCCGCGGTGGCGTGCGGCGCGGCACGGTAGGTGACCGCCTCGATGAGCGTCGGCCCGTCACCGGCGCGCGCTCGCAGCACGGCATCGCGAGTCGCCTCGTACACGGCGAGGACGTCGCATCCGTCGACCCGCACGCCCGGCATGCCGTACCCGATCGCCTTGTCCGCCAGTGTCGGCGCAGCGGTCTGCTGCGAGATCGGGGTCGAGATCGCCCACTGGTTGTTGCTGCAGAAAAGCACGACCGGCGCCTTCATCACGCCGGCGAAGGTCATCCCCTCGTGGAACGAGCCCTCGGACGTCGCACCGTCGCCGAAGAGCGTCAACGCGACGCGGTCCTCACCCTTGAGCGCGGAGCCCCACGCGAAGCCGACGGCGTGCGGTATCTGCGTTGCGATCGGGACGCAGATCGACGCGACGTTGAACTCGGTCGGATCCCACCATCCGGCCGGATGGCCTCGCCACCACGAGAGGACCGTGGAGATCGGCATCCCGCGAAGGAGCCCGACCGCCGACTCGCGATACGCCGGGAAGATCCAGTCCCGATCCTCGAGCGCGAACACCGAGCCGGCCTGCATCGCCTCGTGGTTCCAGAAGATCGCGTACGTTCCGATGCGCCCCTGGCGGTGGTAGACGACGGAGCGCTCGTCATACGTCCGCAGCAGCACGAGGTCGCGGTAGAGCGAGATGAGCTCGTCGGCGGAGAGGCCGTCGACCCCGCCGTCCGGGACGGCAGCACCGTCGCCGATGACGCGGCGCAGGTCTCCTTCGGCGGGGAGCACGCGGCTCATCGCGAGCGCAGTCTAGGTCAGACGAATACGGTCACCGCGTCGCGCTCCGCCTCGTAGATCGCCTCGACGACATCGCCGGTGTCCTCGCCGTCGACCTGGAGGGGAAGTGGCTCGTCGCACTTCACGACGATGCGGTCGAGGTCGCGGGCGGCGAGCGTCCGCTCGTCCTTCAGTCCCGACCCGCGCGCGCCGCGGGCGAGCAAGCGGGGGAGGTCGCGCGCTCGCAGCGAGACCGGCGCGACGTACGCGAGGCCGTCGTCGAACGACGCACCCGGGACGAGGTCGAGCCCGAGGGCTCCCGCGTAGGTGTACGGCGAGCAGTTCGCCACGAGCACGAACGCGGCCCGCCCTGCGCTCTCGATCTCGAGCCGCTCGTCGAAGCGGCCGTGGCTGGCCCAGAGCGTGCCCGACGCGACCTTCATGAACGCAACGTCACCCGGCCTCCTTCCGTCCGGCCGACGGCCGAGCTCATCGACCTTGCGCACGAGCTCCGCATCGAGCCCGAGCCCGGCGCTGAAGCCGAAGCGGCGACCGTTGACGCGCCCGAGCCCGATCCGCCGTGTCCTCCCTTCGGCGATCCGCTGTGCCGCCTTCCCGGGATTGCGTGGGAGACCGAGCGCCCGTGGGAGGACGCTCGTCCCACCTCCGGGAATGAACCCGAGGGGAACGTCCGTCTCGACGCCGTTCAGCACCTCGTTGAACGTGCCGTCACCGCCGAAGACGTAGATCGCCTCGGCGCCGCCTGCCGAGCGTGCGATCTCCGTCCCCTCTCCGGCGGAGGTGGTGAGCATCGTCTCCGTCCCGGAGGGGAGCGCCGCCCGCACGGCCGCGAGGCGGTGCTCGTCGACACCCGACGCGAACGGGTTGACGATGAGCATTCGGGTGGTCACGCCGGTGTCGCGTAGCCGCGGATCCCCTCGACGAGGATCGCGAGGAAGCGGTCGGCGAGCTCGTCGGTGTCGCGGCCGGGCTCGAGCCACGTGTAGGCCCAGTTCGCCGCCGAGAGCACGAGCAGCGTCGCGGCTCCGGAGTCGAGGTCGACCCGCAGGTCTCCCGACTCGACGCCTTCGCGGAAGAGCGCACGCCAGCGCTCCTCGTACCGGCGCCGCTCGGACACGATCTCGTCGCGGTACGCGCCCTCGAGGTAGCGCCACTCGCGGGTGAAGACGGTCGCGACGTCGAGCTGCTCCGCGACGACGCGAAGGTGGCCGCGAAGCGCCGCGCGCACGCGTTCGACCGCGGGTTCGTCCTCCGGGACAGCGTCGAGCGCCGCGTGGAACGCCCGCGCGCCCTCGCGCATGGTCTCGTAGAGGAGCTGCTGCTTCGACCCGGTGAGCGAGTACAGCGAGCCTTTCTGGACGCCGAGCGCCTGCGCGAGCGCGTCCATCGAGGTCCCGTGGAACCCGCGCTCGGCGAAGAGCCGCGCGGCCTCGCGCGTCAACTCCTCCCGTCGTGTAGCCATTACACTCGATGCTAACGACCGTTCGGTAGGGAGGCGACCGTGGAGACGCGCACGCAGGAGTTTCTCGACTACGTCCAGTCCGGCGGGCAGGTCGAGACGGGCGACTGGATGCCGGACGAGTACCGCTCGCGGCTCGTGAAGTTCATCGAGATGCACGGGAACTCGGAGCTCATGGGCGTCCTCCCCGAACGCGACTGGATCCTCCGCGCGCCGACGCTGCAGCGGAAGCTCGCGCTCACCGCGAAGATCCAGGACGAGGTCGGCCACGCACAGCTCATCTACCGCGTCGTGGAGGACCTCGGCAAGCCCCGCAGCGCCTGCCTCGACGACCTCGTCTCGGGCAAGGCGAAGTTCCACAACGTCTTCCACTACCCGACTCGCACCTGGGGCGACGTCGGCGTCATCGCGTGGCTCGTCGATGCAGCCGCGATCGTCTCGCAGAAGGCGCTCCTCAAATGCTCGTATGCGCCGTACGCGCGGATCATGAAGAAGATCTGCTGGGAGGAGTCCTTCCACATCCTCCATGGGCGTGACGTCATTCTCGCGCTGGTCACCGGCACCGAGGAGCAGTTCGGCCTCGTGCAGGAGGCGCTCGACCGCTGGTGGGAGCCGCTCATGCACTTCCACGGGAACCCGATCCCTGCGGAGGAGGACCCGATGGTCGTCTGGCGCATCAAGAGCCAGGCGAACGAGGAGGCGCGGCAGCAGTTCCTCGAGGGCTACGTCCCGCAGATCCGCGAGCTCGGCTTGACGATCCCGGATCCTGCGCTCCGCAAGGACGAGGACACCGGGACCTG
>DASTWH010000237.1:0-13083 GCA_035758735.1 Gaiellaceae bacterium | reverse complement strand
CTCGGGATAGCGAGCGGGTATCTCGCGCCCGACGAGGGCACGGTCGTGATCGGCGAGACCGAGCGCAGGCGGGTGTCTCCCGCAATGAGTCGCAGGCTCGGCCTCGGCATCGCGTACCAGACGTACTCGCACGTGCTGCCTCTGTCGGTTGCCGAGAACCTCTATCTCGCGGCGCCCGCCGACGTCCGCCCAACGTACGGGCGCATGAACGGCTGGGCGGTCGACCGGCTCGCGGAGTTCGGCCTCGACCTCGCGCCGAGCGCCCCTACGGGCTCGCTCTCGCTCGCCGAGCGACAGCTCCTGGAGGTCGTCAAGGCGCTGCTCGCACAGCCGAAGGTGCTGCTGCTCGACGAGCCGACGACGGCCCTCGGGCCAGAGGACGTCGACCGGCTGCATGCGCTCGTGCACGAGCGGAGCCGGGCCGGCGTCGGGATCGTCTACGTCAGCCATCGCCTGCCGGAGGTCCTCGACATCGCCGATCGGATCAGCGTTCTCCGCGACGGCGTCTGCCAGGGGACGTTCGAGGCGGCGTCGATGTCGGAGGAGCAGCTCGTCGCTCTCATGATCGGTCGTCCGCTCCAGCTCGCGTTCCCGGACCGACACGAGCGTGAGACCGAGCGCAAGGTCCTCCTCATGGTCTCGGGACTGCGTGGCGATCGTTTCGGACCGATCGATCTCGAGGTCGCGAGCGGCGAGATCGTCGGGATCGCCGGCGCGGAGGGCAACGGACAAGTGCAGTTTCTGCGGGCGCTCGCCGGGGCAGAGAAGGCGACCGGAACGGCGATGTGCGACGGCACGGCGCTCGACTCGAACTCGCCGCTCGGCCCGCTCCGCGCGGGCGTCGTGCTGCTGAGCGGCGACCGCGTGTCCGAGTCGCTCTTTCCAGCCCTGAGTGTCCGCGCCAACTCGACGATCCAGGTGCTGCGGCGGCTCGGAGCGATGGGCTTCCTCAGCCGACGACGTGAACGCCGCACCGTGGACGAGCTCGTGAGACGCCTGAGCATCCGCACGGCGTCGATCGAGCAGCCCGTGCAGACCCTCTCGGGCGGGAATCAGCAGAAGGTCTCACTCACGCGTCCGTTCCTGCGAGGAGACGTCAAGGTGATCCTGGCCGAGGAGCCGACGCAAGGCGTGGACGTCGCCGCGCGGTTCGACATCTACGGCGCCCTGCGCGAGAAGGCGAAGGACGGCGTCGCAACGATCATCAAGTCGAGCGACCCGCTCGAGCTGGCCGGGCTCTGCGACCGGGTCGTGGTGATGTCACGCGGCCGGATCGTCGACGAGATCCCGGGCGAGGAGCTCGGTGAGCGCCGCATCGTCGAGGCGATCGTCGGTTCGCCGGGCGCCCGGACTCAGGCGCCGGACGATCCGGAGGGCTCCGGATGAGGATCGGCAGGTTCAGCGGCGCGCTGCCACTCGTGCTGATGACGGTCCTCATCCTCGCGGTCGGCGCCTACGCGGCGATCCGCCAGGACGCCTTCCTCACGAGCTTCAACCTCAACAACCTGCTGCTCCTGACGATGCCGCTGGCACTCGTCTCACTCGGACAGACCTGCGCGCTCCTCGTGGGCGGCTTCGACGTCTCGGTCGCCGCGCTCATGACGTTCTGCGTCGTCGTGGCGTCGTTCACGATGGCGTACGACACGAGCGGATGGGCGCTGGTCCCGGGAGCCCTGGTGCTGATCGCGATCGGCCTCGGCACCGGGCTCTTCAACGCACTGCTCATCCGCGTGCTCAAGCTCCCGTCGATCATCGCGACGCTGGGAACGCTCAGCATCCTCGAAGGCGCTGCGCTCCTCCTCAGGGATCACCCCGAAGGCCCGATCTCGAGCGACGCGGTCGACGGGCTCACGAAGAGCGTCAGCTTCGTCCCGATCGCGTTCGTCGTCGTCGTTGCTCTCGCCGTCGCCGGCGACGTCTGGCTGTACCGCACGCGAACGGGGCTCGCCACGAGGGCGGTCGGCCTCGACGAGACGTCGTCGCGACGAGTCGGGATGGCGACCGGCCGCATCGTCGTCCTCGCGTTCGTCCTCTGCTCGGTGATGGCGTCGCTCGCCGGCCTGTACCTCGCAGCCCAGGTCCAGATCGGCTCGCCCATCCTCGACATCGGCTTCTCGCTCGAGAGCATCGCCTGCGCCGTCCTCGGCGGCGCAAGTCTCGCGGGAGGACGCGGATCGTTCGTCGGCGCCCTCCTTGCCGCGCTCTTCCTCTCGCTCATCGACAACGTGCTTCCCCTGTTCCACCAGCCGACCGAGTACTCGCAGATGACCATCGGCGTGCTGATCCTGCTGGCTCTCGTCCTGTACTCGGCGCCCGAGCTGCTGAACCGGTTCCGGACGAGCAGAGCCGGCGTCGGGCGGCTCGAGGTCGACGATGGTGAGGCGCGGGCGGGCTAGTCCGCGACGGGGCGCGGCAGCACCGCGTGCGTCGCGCGAGGATCCGCCTCGCGGCCGATGACGACCCAGATCGCGTGGACGGGCTCGTCACCGATCGTCCACAGGCGGTGCGGCGACGAGGAGTCGAAGGCGATCGAGCCGCCGGGGCCGAGCTCGTACTCCTCGAACCCGACCTGCACGCCCAGGGTCCCGCTCGTCACGTAGCCGTACTCCCTGCCGCCGTGGGTCATCAGGGCGTTCGCCGGACACGACTCCGCGCCGACCGGGTACACGACGTAGAGGAACTCGACGTCGCGGTCGCTGTCGCGGGTGAGCCGCTCCCAACGCACGCCCGACGCGAGGTTGATGACCCGTCGCGTCTCCGGGCTCTCCGCGAGGCCGCCGTTGCGCTGGACAACGCGCTCGCCAGGCTGCTCGCCGAATACGTCGCTCATCGTCATCCCGAGCTCGGTGACGATCGCGTAGAGCGTGCTCACCGACGGGTTGACCCGGTCGAGCTCGATCTGCGAGACGAGGCTCGGCGACACGCCGACGCGGCGAGCGAGCTCACGCAGCCCGATGCCGAGACGCTCGCGTTCGGTGCGCAGGCGGTGGCCGACCTTGGATGCGTCGAGACCGCGGTCGACTGCAGACGAGGCCGCGGGCTCACTCATCGGAGACGTTCCCGGATCTCGGCTGCGATTCGCCCGGGGCCGGGCAGGAACGCTTGCTCGAGCGGCGGGCTGTACGGGATCGGAGTGTCCGGGGTCGCGATGCGCCACGCGTCGTCGAGATGGCCGAGCCCGTGCTCGACGACGGAGGCGAGCACCTCACCGGCCCATCCGCCCGTCAGCGGCCCCTCCTCGACGACGACGATCCGGTTCGTCTTCCGCACGGACGCCACCACGGTCTCGACATCGAACGGCCTGAGCGTGCGGAGGTCGATCACCTCGACGGAGACCCCGTCCTTCTCGAGCTCGTCGGCCGCCTCGCTGACGTCGTGGACTCCCTTCATCGCAGTCGCGACGGTGATGTCGCTCCCCTCCCGTACGACGGTCGCCTCGCCCAGCCGTCCGACGTCGCCGTTCACTTCCCCCTCGAGCGCGTACAGCCGCTTGTGCTCGAAGAAGAGCACCGGGTTGTCGTCGCGAATGGCCGCTTTCAGCAGCGCCTTGGCATCGGCAGGGTTGGACGGGCAGACGATCTTCAGGCCGGGCACCCCCATGAACCACGACGCCGGCATCTGCGAGTGGATTGCGCCGAACTGCCCACCCGCCCCGACGACCGAGCGAATCACGAGCGGCACACTGACCTGCTCCTGCGTCAGGAACCAGTACTTCGTCGACTGGTTCACGATGCTGTCCATGGCGAGCGTGAGGAAGTCGCCGAACATGATCTCGAGCACCGGCCGCAACCCGTGCACCGCTGACCCGAACGCCGCCCCCGTGAGTGCCAGCTCGGAGATCGGCGTGTCGAAGACACGCTCGGGCCCGTACTTGTCGTAGAGGCCGGTCGTCGTCGCGAACACGCCGCCGGCGACCGCGATGTCCTCGCCGAAGAGAATCACGCGCTCGTCGGCGGCCAGCTCCTCGTCGAGCGCGTCCCGGATGGCGGTGCGAAAGGCGACGGTGGGCATGTCAGCGTCTCCGGATCATCGGATCACAGCGCGAGCGCGAGGGGTCGCTCGAGCAGTTCGCGGAGGCGCGACAGGAAGCGCGCGCCGTCGGCCCCATAGACGACGCGATGGTCGCAGCTCAGGGTCACGGTCAGCAGGTCGCGGAAGGCGACGCGGTCGGCTGCTTCCTCGAACGGGGCGCGGCGAGCGCCGCCGACCGCGAGGATCGCGACCTGCGGCGGATCGATAATCGCGGTGAACGCCCGCACGCCGAACATCCCGAGGTTCGAGACCGTGAACGTGCCGTCATGGAAGTCCTCGGGCTTCAGAGCTCGCCGCCGCGCTCCGTCGGCCAGCGCCCGCGTCTCCTCGGCGAGCTCGGTCAGGGACTTCAGGTCGGCGTCGCGGATGACCGGGACCAGCAGCGCGTCGTCCGTGGCCACCGCGATGCCGACGTTCACCCGTGCGTAGCACTCGACCTTGCCGTCGACGTAGGAAGCGTTGAAGCGGGGGAACTCGCGCAGCGTCGCCGCGGTCGCCTTGACCACGAAGTCGTTGAGCGACGGGGCCCCCTCTCCCTTGTCGCGCGCGTCCCGTCGCCAGGCGACGATCTGCGACACGTCGACGTCGGCCGACACGGTGAAGACGGGGATCGTCGTCGCCGACGCGACCATCCTGCGCGCGATCGTCGCCTGCGTCGGCGTCGGCTCGTACACGGTGACCTCACCCTTGCCGGAGGCGGACGCTCCAGTCGGAGTCGTCGGCGCCTCGGTCGCCGCGCGCTGTACGTCCTCGACGGTGATGCGCCCTCCCGGGCCCGTGCCGGCGATGCCGTGGAGCGAGATGCCGAGCTCGACGGCGGTGCGCCGCGCCACCGGAGTCGCGACAGCGCGTCCCGGAGCCGAGCCGTCGGAGACGGACGTCGGCTCGGCCTTCGCGGCCGCAGGAGGCGTTGGAGCGACAGGTTCGGGCTGCGCGCGCGTCGGCGCGGGTGACGCCTCCCGAGCGGCACCGTCGCCGTTCGCGAGGGTCGCGATCGGCTCGCCGACGGCGACCGTCGCTCCCTCCGGCACGAGGATCGCGTCGAGCGTCCCGTCCCACTCGGCCTCGTAGACCACCGTGGCCTTGTCGGTCTCGACCTCGATCAGCCCCTCGCCTCGCGCGAACGGCTCGCCGGCCGACTTCAGCCAGCGAAGGATCACGGCGTCGGCCATCGAGTCGGACAGCTTCGGCATCGTCAGCTCGCGGGGCGGCACGCGTCAGTCCTTGAACTCGCGAGCGGTCAGCCCAGTCGGAAACGGAGCCGCGAGACCGCTCTCCCGCATCCGCTCCAGCTGCGCCGTCATCTCCCGCTCGATCTCGTCGAGCTCGTCCGCATCGACGCCTTCAGCCTCGAGCTGGGCACGCAGGACGACGATCGGATCGCGCTCCCTCCAGCGATCGAGCTCGCCGTCGGGCCGGTACGCACCGGGATCGCTGCGGGAGTGGCCGACGAACCGGTAGGTGATCGCCTCGATGAAGGCCGGCCCGTCTCCGGCCCGCGCATGCGCCACGGCCCGCTGCGCGGCCTCGCGCACGGTCCACACGCTCATCCCGTCGATCGTCTCCGCCGGCACCTCCATCACCTCGACCCTCGCCCGGATCTCGCCGGCCGTCACCGAGCGGAACGGCGTGTACTCGCCGTAGCCGTTGTTCTCGCAGACGAGGACGAGCGGCAACTTGAAGACCTGCGCGAAGTTGAGGCACTCGAAGACGTATCCCTGGTTCATCGCGCCGTCGCCGAACGACGCGACGGCGACGCCGCCGGTCGTCCGCTGCAGCGCCAGTGCCGCACCCGTCGCCGCCGCGATGCTCCCACCCACGATCCCGAACGAGCCTATGAGCCGGTCGGCAGGTGAGTTCACGTTCATCGAGCCCGCGCGCCCGCCGTTGACACCGGACGCGCGGCCGAGCATCTCGTCGAGCAGCGCCTGAGCGTCGACCCCCAGCGCGAGCGCGTGCCCGTGGCCGCGGTACGTCGCCGCGAGGCGATCGCGCTCCTCGAGGACGCTCGCGACGCCCGTCGCGACCGCTTCCTGGCCAGAGTAGAGGTGCGTCGTCCCGTAGACCTCGCCTGCAAGAAACAGCGACTGAACGAGGTCCTCGAAGCCGCGGATGAGCAGCATCCGCCGATAGATGCCCGTGTACAGGCCGGTGTCGTCGAGGACGCCGGTCGTCGGTGAGTCCGAGACGTTGCTCACGCCGTGGCGACCCCGCTGTCGGCAGCGAGGCGCTCCGCGAGGTAGCTCCAGTCCCGCTGATGCCGGTACGAGTGGCGCGGTGGCGGGCCAGGCGCCGACGTCTCGAGCCACACGACCGGCTTTCCCTGCGTCTCGTAGAACGCGTGCACGCAGCCTGTCCCGGTCCAGAACACGTCGCCCGGCCGAAGCGTGTAGCGGTCGTCGTCCGCGACGACGTCGACCTCGCCCTCGAGGATGTAGTACGACTCCTCGAAGGGGTGGTCGTGCGGGTTCGCGGCGGCGCCCGGCTGGTAGTCGACCATGAACATCGTGTGCAGCTGAGCGTCGAGCCGCTGGTCGACGAGCATCTTGACCGCGATCCCGCTGTAGGCGAGCACGGCGGTCGCCATGCTGCCCGAGACCGTCGGGGCGCCCATCGCCTGTGCGTGCTTCAGCCGGTCGAGGTCCATCTCGCCGTCCCCAAGCAGGAAGAGGTTGTGGTTGCGCGGGTCACGGGCGTCGAGCGGGACCGCCTCGGTCTCCGGAGCGGGACCGAGGAAGAAGGTATCGCTGCCGTCGACACGGGGACGCGGCGAGGCCATCTCGATCCACCGGGCCGCCTCGTCCGACCGAAAGGCATGCGGCGTCCCCACGGGAATCGCGCCGCAAGCGCCCGGCTCGAGTCGGATACCGCGACCGTCCAGATAGAGCACCGGCTCGCCGTGGAGCACGTAGAAGCTCGTCTCGAAGGAATGCAGGTGCTCGTCCACGTGCCCGTCGACGAGCGAGACGAGCGTCAGCGCCATGTGGGTCGAGCCGAGCGAGCCATCGACGAGACGACAGGTGGTCAGGCCACTCGAGTGGCCTGGCAGCGCCGGCCGGAGCTCGATGTCCTCCCGTCGAACGAGCCGATACCCGGGCATGCCGTCGGCGAGCTCGCGCGTCCCGGTATCGGAGCTCATACGGGGACGCCGGCCGGGTCGACGACCGCCGTGGTCGCCACTCGCTCCGCGAAGCCGTCCTGACCGCCGCCGGGCGACGGCAGGAGGTCGGCGCCGCGTACGTACATCCGGCCCGCTACGAGGAGCTCCTGGGCGGGGAAGCGCGTGATGATGTCGCACCCCGTCGCGGTGACGACCACTTCCTCCTCGATGCGCGCGGCGGAGCGACCGTCGGTTGCGGCGCAGTACGTCTCGAGAGCGAAGACCATCCCCTCCTCCAGCTCGACCGGGTGCTCGAGCGAGTGGACGCGCGAGATCATCGGCGACTCGTAGAGCCCGACACCGATGCCGTGGCCGAACTGCAGCCCGAAGCACGTCTCCTCGTCGGGGAAGCCGAGCTCCTCGGCGGTCGGCCAGACCTCCGCGATCCTGTCCGTCGTCATGCCCGGGCGCACGAGCTCGATCGCAGCGTCGAGCCACTCCCGGCACTGCTTGTACGCGTCGAGCTGCGAGTGCGTCACACCACCGATGTTGAACGTGCGGTAGTAGCACGTCCGGTAGCCCATGAACGAGTGGATGATGTCGAAGAAGGCCTGATCGCCCGGGCGCAGCAACCGGTCCGAGAACACGTGCGGATGGGGGTTGCAGCGGTCACCCGAGACCGCGTTGACGGCCTCCACCTGCTCGGAGCCCATCTCGAACAGCAGCTGGTGGGCGCGCCCGACGATCTGGTGCTCGTACACGCCCGGCCGCAGCATCCGGTAGATCTCGTCGTAGACGGCGTCGACGAGCCCGGCCGACTGGTCGAGGAGCATGATCTCCTGCGGCGTCTTGATCGTCCGCGCCGCGAGGAGCACCTGCGATCCGTCGGTCACCTGCACGCCCGCCCGGCCCAGCGCCTGGAGCGTCACGAGGTCTGCCATGTCGACGCCCAGCGGCTCGTCGAGCAGCCCGCGCCCACGGAGCTCGTTGGCGATCTTGTCGGCGAGCCGATCGGGGATACCGGTCTCGTCGGGCATCGCACCGCGCATCGGCGAGACACCCGCGCGGAAGTTCTCGGGCGGCAGCCAGGGAGCGAACAGCTGATGGTGGCGCGCCGCCGACCCGAAGTCCCAGAGGATCGGATCGGCTCCGCGCATCAAGAGCGTGAAGCGCGCGTTCTTGTCGCGGGCCCACTCGCCGATGTGCGTGCTCGTGACATAGCGGATGTTGTTCGGGTCGAAGAGCAGCACCGCCCCGAGGTCCGACGCTGCGAGCGCCGCCTTGGCACGGTCGAGCCGCTCCTGCCGGAGTCGCGGGAAGTCGATGCGCTGCTCCCAGTCGACGGCTCGTGTCGCGTCCGGGGAGCCGCTGGCGCGGCTTCGCATGTTCACCGCAGCACCTCCTGCTGATCGTTTGTGTTCGAGAGTCGCGCGACCGCGGCATCGAGCCCGCAGGCGGCGCGGAGATGGAGGAAGAGCGCAATGAAGTCGTCGTCTCCGTAGCCCGCCTCGATCGCCGCCCGGAGGTGAGCCTTCATCTCCCTGGCGAGCGGCAGCCCGACTCCTGCGGTGTCGGCAGCATCGAGGACGAGGTCGATGTCCTTCTCCATGAGGGCGGTCGTGAACGTCGCGGAGAAGTCGTCGCGCAGCAGCGGCTCGGTCTTGTACTTCACGAACGGCGCGCCGGCCGCCGAGCTCCCCATCACCTCGAGGAGCGCCTCGCGGGAGACTCCCGAGGCCTCGCCGAGCACCAGAGCCTCGGACATCACCTGGGCCAGCACGGCGATCATGAGGTTGATCGCGAGCTTCACGACGCGGGCCTGCTCCGCCTCTCCGACGTGGTTGATCGTCGGCCCGATCGCGAGCAGGACGGGCCTGGCGCGTTCGAGAACGTCGCTCTCGCCCGAGACGATGAAGCTGAGGTTCCCGGCGCGCACGACACTGGGGTTGCCGCTGACCGGCGCACGAAGGTAGCCGACACCCGCCTGGTCCGCGAGCGACGCAATACGCGCCGAAGCGTCCGGCGAGACGGTGCTGACGTCGACGAGCAGCGTGCCGGGGCGCGCAGCGCCGGCGACCTGCGCCGCGACGGCCTCGAACGCGTCGTCGTTCGGAAGCGACGTGATCACCACCTCGGCCTGCGCGACGAGCTCCGCGGGCGTGTCCGCAACGGCGGCGCCGCGATCCTCGAGCGACCCCGCTTTCGCTCGGCTGCGGTTGTGGACGACGAGCGGATACCCGGCATCGAGAAGGCGCTCTGCGATCGCCGTGCCCATGTTGCCGAGCCCGATCAACCCCACGGTTGGACGCGGGTCGTGAGAAGCACGCACTGTCCAGTATGAATAAACGATGGGCCTCGACGGGTCAAGCCGATCCGCTCAGCGCTCGCACGTTCTTCATCGCAGGGGCGCGCAGGCTGTACAGCCGCACGACACGCAGCGCGTGGGCGTCAGGTCTTCGACGTTGGGGCTTTCAGCACGCGGAGCCGCTCGAGGCTCTCCGCGGGCCACAGCTTCTCGGTGTCGTAGTACACGTTGAAGGCCGGAACCGTCTCCGGGAGCGTCACCCAGGGGAGCTTCGAGCGCGTGAAGATGTGGACGTCCGGGCTCACGCTCATCGGGTCGTCCAGCGTCCCGGCCCGCACGAACCGGATGCGGGGGCTCGTGTACTGGCTGTAGAGCGCGATCTGACACGTCGGGCAGCGCCACACCTTCTGCGTGCCGCGTTCGCGAGGGAGGTCGACACGCTGCGGTTCGCCCGCGAGCAACTCCACCCGATCGGTCTCGATGAGCAGGTTGATCACGAACGCGCTCCCCGTCTGCCGCTGGCAGTTGAGGCAGTGACAGCAGTGGACGAACAGCGGGTCGGAGGCGAGCCTGTATCGGACCTCGCCGCACGAGCAGCCGCCTTCGCGAGAGCTCATCCCGACCAGTCTGCCTCAGTCGACGAGGCTCACCGAGCCGCGCGACGTGGACGCCCGACGAAAACGTTGTCGAGCGCCGCGCGAAGGCCGACTGCGAGTGCTCCCGTGAGGACCGCGGCCTCGCCCAGGCTGGAGACGTCGACCTGAGGCGGGTACGGGATCCAGCCGGCGAGGAGCTCGCGGACCGGCCGGAGCAGGAGGTCGCCGTTCGCTCCCAACCCACCGCCCAGGACAGCGAGCGAGACGTCGCTGACGGCGGCGATCGGGACGAGGTGCAGCGCGATGCGCCGCGCGACCTCGTCGACGATCTCGTGCGCGAAGGCATCCCCGGCCCTGGCCGCGGCAAAGATCTCGCGGGAGTCGAAGGGCGCCTGCAGCGTCGTCACCGGAGTGCGCTCGGCGGCGACCCTCGTCGCGTACGTGGAGATCGCTCCGGCGCAGGGATCGACGTCCTGCGCCAGCCCGACGAGAGCGAAGTCGACCTCGCCGGCGGCACCGTGCCGGCCGCGGTGGAGCTCGCCGTGCAGCACGAGTCCCGCGCCCATGCCGGTGCCGATGGAGAGGAACACGAAGTCGTCGACGCCGCGAGCGACGCCTTGCCACTGCTCGCCGAGGGCCGCGAGATTGACGTCGTTCTCGAGGGTCACGGGAAGCTCGAGACGCTCGCGGAGCGCGGGACGGAACGCGATGCCCTCGAGCCCTTCGACGCTCGTCGCGAGCTCGATGCGACCACTCTCCTCGTCGACCACGCCGGGGACGCCGACGACGACGCCGTCGATCAACGCATCCGAGAGCCCTGCGGTCTCGACGAGCTGATCGCGAAGCGCGGCGATGACGTCGAGCACGCTGGCGGCGTCGCTGCCCGCGACCTCGACGTCGAGCCGGGCACGGATCGCGCCGCGCAGATCGCAGATCGCGCCGCGCAGGAAACGTGCACCGAGATCGAAGCCGAGGACGAGTGCCGCGTCCGGCACAGGCTCGAAGAAGACCGCACCGTAGCTCGGCCCGTCCGGGCCTTCCGCGGCCTCGCGGACGAGCCCCGCATCGACGAGCGACTGGATCGCGAGCGACACCGTCGGCTTCGAGATCCCCACGAGGCGCGAGATCTCGGCACGCGATACAGGCGCGGAGGAGCGGATCGTCTCGAGCACCGTCCGCTCGTTCAGATCCTTGAGCAGCGGCGGGATCGCAGCAGCGGCAGGACGTTCGATTCGCGCCATGTCGTGAGGAATCCTAACGGAGTTGTGGGACGGCTAGGCGATTCCTTGACACGCAACGCAGGGCGTCGTACAGTCGCGTTCGTAAAGTTACCTAACTTGCCTGCATCGCGGTGAGAGCAGAGAATCCGCGCGGGCGGGCACCGGAGTCGCACGACGACGAAGGAGGGAGGTTCGTAGATGGGACGTGTTGTGACAGCGGTGGCCGTCCTTGCCGGACTCGTGATCGCCGCAGCAGGTCTCGCCGCCACGTCGAGCCCGAAGGCGGAGGAGCTCGAGGTCTGGGTCGGCTGGAGCACCCGTGAACTGAACGAGTTCAAGAAGGTCGTCGCCGAGTACGACAAGAAGAACCCGAACGTGACCGTCAAGGTTGTCGGCTCCATCAACGACGACAAGATCACGGCAGCGCTGCGCTCGGGCAGCGGGCCTGACGTGGTCAGCTCGTTCACCTCGCAGAACGTCGGCGTCTACTGCCCCTCCGGCGGCTGGATCGACCTGTCGCCGTACCTCAAGCGCGACAAGATCGACGTCAACGTGTTCCCGGCGGCGACGCGGGCGTACACGCAGTACAAGGGCACGCGCTGCGCACTGCCGCTCCTGGCCGACGCGTACGGCTTCTACTACAACAAGAAGCTCTTCAAGGCAGCGGGGCTCACCCGGCCTCCGAAGACGTTCACGGAGCTCACCGCCTACGCGAAGAAGCTCACGAAGCGCAAGGCGGACGGCTCGCTCGACGTGGTCGGGTTCGATCCCTTCATCGGCTTCTACCAGAACTCGATCGGCGCCTATCAGCCGCTCGTCGGCGCCAAGTACTTCGACGCGAACAACAAGTCGACGCTCGGGAAAGACGCCGCGTGGCAGCGCCTGTTGCGCTGGCAGAAGAGCCTCGTCGACTGGTACGGCCACGACGACCTCGTGAAGTGGCAGACCGGCGCGGGTGACGAGTGGTCGTCGCCCCATGCCTTCGGTCGCGAGAAGCTCGCGATGATGATCGACGGCGAGTGGCGCGTCGCCTTCCTCGCGGCGGACCATCCGAAGACGAAGTACGGAACGGCTCCGATGCCCGTCGACCCAGCCAGGAAGAGCCTGTACGGGGCGGGCTACATCAACGGCACGATCATCGGCATCCCGAAGAACGGCGACAACCGTGAGGAGGCGTGGAAGCTCGTGAAGTACCTCACGACGAACACGCACGCACTCGCGATGTTCTCCAACGGGATCCGCAACGTTCCCTCGACCGCTGCGGCCGCGCGCTCGAAGGAGCTGAAGCCGGACGCGAACTTCGCGACGTTCACGAGGATCTTCACCAATCCGCGATCGACGACGATCCCGGTGACGCCGCTCGGATCGGCGCACCTCGAGACGTTCACGAGCTTCCTCGCCAAGTGGCAGGCCGGCAAGGTGAAGGACCTGCAAGGGGGTCTCGCAGAGGTCGACAAGCAGATCGACGCAAAGATGAAGCAGGCGGGCTAGAAGAGGTTCGTGAGCCAGCTGACCGCAACCGAGGCCTGGACCACCGAGGTTGCGGTCAGCCGCCGGCGAGCCAGGAGCAAGGCGGCATGGCGCCGCCGGCTCACCCTCCTCGCATTCCTGAGCCCCTGGCTCGTCGGCTTCACCATCTTCTTCGCGTACCCGATCGTCTGGAGCGGCTACCTCTCGTTCACGGACTACGACCTCCTGAGCCCGCCGAGGTGGGTCGGGCTCGACAACTACCGCTTCCTGCTCGGTGACGACCCGGAGATCTGGCCGGCGGTCTCGAACACGCTGTGGTTCATCGCCGTGTCGGTCCCGGTCACGGTGGCCTTCGCGTTC